>NZ_BAAHXE010000006.1:0-88146 GCF_054657095.1 Hydrogenophilus islandicus
TCTTTAGGCCACTTTGATGATCGTCATTCGCGGTGCCCGAACCCACAATCTGAAGAGTGTCTCACTCGAGATCCCCGACGACGCGCTCACGGTGATCACCGGTGTCTCGGGGTCGGGGAAATCGTCGCTCGCGTTCGACACCCTCTTTGCCGAAGGGCAGCGCCGCTACCTCGACGCGCTCTCGCTTTCCGCGCGTCAGTGGCTCGACTCCCTTCCCCGCCCCGACGTCGATTGGATCACCGGCTTGCGGCCAGCGATTGCGCTCACCCAGCAGACGCTGCACGCCTCGCCGCGGTCGACGGTGGGGACAATGAGCGAAGTGCTCGACGCGCTGCGCCTTCTCTACGCCCGCCTGGGCACTCCCCACTGCCCCAACCATCCCGCCCAGCCGCTCGCCGGCGATTCGCTCACCGCGATTCGTGATGCGCTTTTAGCCCGCTCGAGTGGCAAGCGGCTCGCGCTAGCGGTCCCCTATGCCGCGCTCCCGCCCCACCTCGTGACCGCCGAAGCGTTGCGCGCTGCCGGCTACACACGCGTCTGGCTTGAAGGGGCAACGGTCGAGCTCGAGCGCCTCTTCGGCCCAATCCCCGACGGGGCGGCGCTCATCATCGACCGGCTGATTCTCCGGCCCGAGCAGGCGGCGCGCTTGACCGATAGCCTTGAGCACGCCTTGACCCTGAGCCACGGGACGGTCGTTGCCATCGACCTCGAGCGCAACGAGACCACCCGCTTCGACACCCACCCGCGCTGCCCGCTTTGCGGTTTTACCGCGCCGGAGCTGGAACCGCGGCACCTTTCGATCAACCACCCGAGTGGCGCCTGTCCCCGCTGCAACGGCTTGGGGACCGTTGCCCCCGAAGCGCACCTCCCCTGCCCCGAGTGCGCCGGCAGCGGACTCAATGCGGTGGCGCGGTCGGTGCGCTTTGCCGGCGTGACCCTCCCGGAGCTCGAGGCGCAGCCGCTCACCGCGCTCCTTACAACGCTTCACCGCTGGCGTGACGAGCGGCGCGACGACCCGGTCGCGCAGCCGATCCTGCAACTGGCGTGCGAGCGGGTCGAGCAGATGGTCGCGCTCGGCCTCGGTTACTTGACGTTGGCGCGGCGGGCACCGACCCTCTCGGCGGGCGAACGGCAGCGGGTGCGCCTCGCGACGCAACTCGCAAACGCCCTCTCGGGGGTGCTCTACGTCCTCGACGAGCCGACCCAAGGGCTCCACGCGAGCGAAGTCGAACGGGTAGTCGCAGCGCTCTTGCGACTGCGCGATCTCGGCAACACCGTGGTGGTGGTCGAACACAACGCCGCGCTCATGCGTGCTGCCGACCATCTGATCGAAATCGGTCCTGGCGCGGGTGTCCACGGCGGTGCCATCCTCTACCAAGGCGACTTCGCGGGACTCGTTGCCAGCGAAACCCTTACTGGCCGCTACCTCCGGCAACCGCTCGACCTCAGCAACCACATCCGCTCGCTTCCTTCTGACGCGCCCACCGTCTGGCATCGCAACGCCCGCGTCCATAACCTCAAGGGGGATCCGGTCGCCTATCCGGTCGGCGCTTTGATCGCGGTGACGGGGCCATCGGGCGCTGGGAAGTCGTCGCTCCTCTTTGACGCCCTCTTGCCGCTCGTCGAATCAACGCTTGCGCCTAAGGGAGCTGCTGACCCGGCTTGGGGAGAGTTCGCGTTGGGGCAGTGCAGCGAACAGCCGGCGATCACGGAGAAGCGCCAAGACAGCGAGGAGCACCCTAGCGCGCTCCCTTGGCGGCGAGTGGTGGTGGTCGACCAGAATCCGATCGGCGCGAATGCCCGGTCGACGCCCGCCACCTACACGGGGATCATGGCGGCGCTGCGCGAACTCTTTGCCCAAACGCCCGAGGCGCGCGCCCGCGGCTACACGGCCGCGCGTTTTTCGTACAATGTGCGCGGCGGCCGGTGCGAAGTCTGCCAAGGAGAGGGGTGGCGGCGGATCGAGATGCAGTTTCTTCCGCCGGTGATCGAACCGTGTCCGGCGTGCCGCGGAGCGCGCTACAACCGTGAGACGCTCGAAATCCGCTACCGTGGGCTCTCGATCGGCGACGCGCTTGCGCTTTCAGTGGCTGAGGCGCAAAAAATCTTTGACGCCCACCCTCTCCTCCGCCGCACGCTCGCGGTGCTCGGTGAGCTCGGGCTCGACTACCTCCCGCTCGGCCAACCCGCGCCGACCCTCTCAGGGGGGGAAGCACAGCGGCTGAAGCTCGCGCGTGAGCTCGCGAAACCCGCCGCCCACCCCACCCTCTTTCTTCTCGATGAGCCGACGAGTGGGCTCCATTTTGCCGATATCGAAAAACTCCTCGTCGCCCTCTTTGCGCTGCGCGACGCAGGGCATACGCTGATCGCCGCTGCGCACGACCCCGATTTTCTCCGCCACGCCGATTGGGTGATCGAACTGGGCCCCGTCGGGGGTCCTGAAGGGGGGTACTGCTGCGCGCAATACGCCGCTGCCTCCCGAAGAGAGCCCCAACCCATTGACGGCACGACGCAAAAAAAATAGAATTGCAGGTTCTTTCATTTCACAGCATCGACAACTGGAGCAGCGCCATGTATGCGGTCATAAAAACCGGCGGCAAACAGTACCGTGTTTCCGTCGGCGAAAAGATCAAAGTAGAACAGATACCGGCAGAAGTGGGCACAGAGCTCGCGCTCACCGACGTGCTGATGGTCGGAAGTGGCGAAACCGTCAAAGTGGGTACCCCGTTGGTCGACGGTACCGTTGTCAAAGCCACGGTGATCGCACACGGACGCCACCCCAAAGTGCGCATCTTCAAGATGCGGCGGCGCAAACACTACATGAAGCGCCAAGGGCATCGGCAAAACTACACCGAAATCCGCATCGACGCCATCGAAGGGTGATTCGGTCTTGGCAAGGAGCTGAAGAATGGCACACAAAAAAGCTGGCGGGAGTTCCCGCAACGGTCGTGACTCCGAGTCGAAACGGCTGGGGGTCAAGCGCTTCGGCGGCGAGAAGGTTCGCGCCGGCAACATCATCGTGCGGCAGCGCGGCACCCAGTTCCATCCCGGTGAAAACGTCGGTTGCGGCAAAGATTACACCCTCTTCGCCCTCACCGACGGGGTGGTCGAGTTCGTCGTCAAAGGACCGAAGCAGCGCCGCTATGTGAACATCCGTCCGTTGGCTCAGCCGCAAGCGTGACGGAATGGGCGCGCTTCGTCGCCCCCAAAAGAGTGAATCATGAAGTTTTTTGACGAAGCGCGTATCGAAGTGATCGCAGGGAAAGGCGGCGACGGATGCGCTGCCTTTCGGCGGGAAAAGTTCATTCCCAAAGGGGGTCCGAGCGGCGGCGATGGCGGCCGCGGGGGCAGCATCTACTTTGAAGCCGACCCCAACCTCAACACCCTTATCGACTTTCGCTACACGCGGATCTTTCGCGCGCCAAACGGCGAACCGGGACGAGGACGCGACCAGTACGGCGCCGCAGGTGAAGATCTCATCATCCGCGTCCCGGTGGGAACGGTCGTGCGCGACGCCGAAACGGGCGAGCTGATCGCCGACTTGGCTGTTCCAGGAGAACGTGCGCTCATTGCGCGCGGCGGTCGCGGGGGGCTCGGGAACCTCCACTTCAAATCGAGCACCAACCGCGCGCCGCGCCAGTTCACCCGGGGGGAACCGGGGGAGCACAAGATTCTTGAGCTCGAATTGCGGGTGATTGCCGACGTCGGGCTCCTCGGGCTCCCCAACGCCGGCAAGTCGACCCTCATTCGCCAGATCTCTGCCGCACGCCCGAAAGTGGCCGACTACCCGTTTACCACCCTCTACCCCAATCTCGGGGTGGTGCGGACCGACGTCGACCGCAGTTTTGTTGTCGCCGACATTCCGGGGCTCATCGAAGGGGCGAGCGAAGGGGCTGGCTTAGGTCACCGGTTTCTCCGCCACCTGCAGCGCACAGCACTACTCCTCCACCTCGTCGACCTCGCGCCGCTCGACCCGGAAGCCGACCCGGTGCGCGACGCCCAGGCGATCGTCGAGGAGCTGCGCCGCTACGACGAAGCGCTCTACCGCAAACCGCGGTGGCTCGTCTTCAACAAGATCGATTTGATCCCCGAAGAGGAGCGCGCCGACCGCTATCAGGCATTTCTCGCGCGCTTTGGGGCGGTGGAGCGGTGGTTCGCGATCAGCGCTGCAACCGGCGAAGGGTGCCGAGCACTCGTCTATGCGGTGCAAGAAGCGGTCGACGCTGCGAAAGCTGCGGCGATCGCGCAACACGCCCAGGTGACCACCGAACAACCGGACGAAATCATCGAAACCCCACGCTGCGATGACCCGCACGAACCTCCCCGAGCCGAGTAATCCCGCGCCGCAACCGCACCGTGCGCCGATTGCGGCCAGCCGCCGCCTCGTCGTCAAGGTCGGGAGTGCCTTAGTCACCAACAACGGACAAGGGCTCGACACGGCGCGCCTTGCCGATTGGGCGCGGCAGATCGCCGCGCTCCTTGCCCGCGGCGTCACCGTCTCGGTCGTCTCCTCAGGTGCGATCGCCTGTGGCCTGCAGCGGCTCGGCTGGAGCAAGCGCCCCTCGTCGCTCAACCTCCTGCAAGCCGCCGCCGCGGTCGGACAGGCGGCGCTCGTCGAAGCGTGGGAGCAGGCCTTTCGCCCCTACCAGCGCCACACCGCGCAGATTCTCCTCACTCATGAGGACCTTGCCGACCGCACCCGCTACCTCAACGCCCGCAGCACCCTCACCACCCTCCTCGACCTCGGGATCGTGCCGGTGATCAACGAAAACGACACGATCGTCACCGACGAGATCAAATTCGGCGACAACGACACTTTGGGGGCGCTCGTTGCGAACGCGATCGAGGCCGACGCCCTCTTCATCCTCACCGACCAGGCGGGGCTCTACACCGCCGATCCGCGCAAAGCGCCCGACGCGACGCTCGTTCCTGAGGCGGATGCGGACGATCCGCAACTCGTCACCATGGCCGGAGGGGCAGGGAGCGGCATCAGCAAAGGGGGAATGATCACCAAGGTACGCGCAGCGCAGCGCGCAAGCCGAAGTGGCGCCCATACGGTGATCGCCTCGGGACGTGCCCCCGACGTGCTGCTTCGCCTTGCCGCAGGCGAGGCGCTCGGCACGTGGCTCAAAGCGCGCGCAACCCCCCTGGCGGCGCGCAAACAGTGGCTTGCCGACCATCTCAAAACCGCCGGGACCCTCTGGCTTGACGCCGGTGCAGTCGCGGCGTTGCGTGCCGGGAAGAGCCTCCTTCCGGTTGGGGTAACCCGCTGCGAGGGGGAGTTCCCTCGCGGTTCGGTCGTCTCGTGCCGCGCCCCCGACGGACGGGAGGTGGCGCGGGGGCTCATCAACTACCCCGCCCACGAAACCCGGCTGATCGCCGGGCAACCGAGCCAGCGGATCGAGGCGCTCTTAGGTTACCTCGAAGAACCCGAGTTGATCCATCGCGACAACCTGGTGCTCCTCGACCCCTAGCTTCGCGGCCCATTTCGCGTATCATTGGAGAGGGTGTACTCCGGAGATTGCGATGAAACCGACCCTTCCCAATGAAGCGCTCGCGCAGCTCTTTACCGAAGCGCGTTCCCACAACGGCTTTCTTCCCGACCCGATCCCCGACGAGACGCTCCACGCCCTCTATGAGCTCCTCAAATGGGGCCCCACGTCTGCAAACGGCTGCCCGGCGCGCTTTCGCTTCATCAAATCGCCCGAAGCGAAAGCGAAACTGAAGGAGACGCTCGACCCCGGCAACGTCGCGAAGACGATGGCCGCGCCGGTCACCGTCCTCATCGGCTACGACCTCGCCTTCTACGAGCAGCTGCCGAAACTCTTCCCCCACACCGACGCGCGGTCGTGGTTTGTCGGCAACGAAGCGCTTGCTCGGGAGACCGCTTTTCGCGACGCGGCCCTCCAAGGCGCCTACCTGATTCTTGCCGCCCGAGCGCTCGGACTCGACTGCGGGCCGATGGCAGGCTTCAACAAGGCGCGGGCCGACGAGCTCTTCTTCGCCGGGACGACGATCCGTTCGCTCTTTCTGGTTAACCTCGGCGTCGGCGACCCGAGCAAACTCTTTCCTCGCAGCCCCAGACTCACCTTCGACGAAGCATGTCAGATTCTCTGACCGTTGCGGTGATCGGCTCCGGTCCGGCGGGGCTTTCCGCCGCCCTCTGGGCGCAGCTGCTGGGCTACGCCCCGGTGGTGATTGAAGCGGCCGACGAGCCGGGCGGGACACTGCGCTACAACTTTCTCCCCAACGAATGGGTGTTGGGGCTACCGGGACTCACTGGCACCGCGATGAGCGCGCAGTTCGTCGCCCACATTGCGCAGCGGCAGATTCCGCTCCTCTGCAACCACCACGTCACGCGCCTTATCGCCACCCCGCAAGGGTGGCGGCTCCACTTTGCTGAAACCCCCGAACCGCTGGCTGCCGCCGCAGTGATTCTCGCAACGGGCTTGCGCTTTCGCGGGCTGGAGAGCTTCGTCGATGTTGCCGGAATCGAGACGTTGGCGCCCGACGAGATCGCCTTTGGGCCCTACGCCTTCTGTCACCTCGACGCCTGCCGCGACAAAACGGTCCTCATTGTCGGCTGTGGCGACAACGGCTTTGAGAACGCCAAGATGGTGCTCGAAGCGGGGGGGCGAACGATTCTCCTGTGCCGCTCAGCGCCGCGCGCCCAGCGCCACCTCCGGGAAGCGGTTGCCCACTACCCTGACCGTCTCCGGCTCTACCCGCACGCCCGCCTCCGCGCCCTTCGCCGGGAAGGGGGCGCGCTCGTCGCGACGTGGCACCACGGCGATCACGCAATTGACGAAGCCCAGATCGACCGGCTCCACCTGTTGCTTGGTTACACCCCGAACATTGAGGGAATCGTCGCCGCGCTCGGCGATGCGGCGGAAGCGCTCCACCGCGACGCGGAGGGGTATCTGCTGACCGACGCGTGGGGGCGAACAACGCTCCCGCGCCTCTACGCTGCAGGAGACGCCGCCAACCGCGACTTTCCCAACGTCGTTTCGGCGATCGCGAGCGGCGCAAAAGCGGCGAAAGCGGTCGACCTCGACCTCGGCCGCTGCTAGACGCGAGTCGCTCGGGAAGTTATAATTTCGCCTTCCATGCTTCGCGGTGCCGCAACTGCCGTTCGTGCGGTTGCGGTGAAACGGGAAAGCGGTGTGCGCATATGCTGCGCAAAGCCGCTGCTGCCCCCGCAACGGTAGGGAAGATTCTACCGACGCCACAACGCCACTGACAGCGCTGCTCGCCTTGCGGGTGGGCTGTTCGGGAAGGCGGCGTTCGGTTTGCTTCCAAGCCCGGAGACCGGCCGCGAAGGAGTTTCGGTTCTCGGCCACGGGGGAATGGCCGGTGATTGGAGTTCTCGCCATGTCCATCCATTTGCGCGTATCGCAAGCAGTCGCTTGCGCGCTCCCTTTTCTCACCTCTTTGACCCCCCTGCCCGCATGGGGCGAAACGCTACCCGCAAGTGATCCGACGCTTGCCGAGATCACAGTAACAGCGAGCCGGATCGCGACGCGCACCGACCAGAGTCTCGCCGCCGTCACGGTGCTGACCCGCGACGAGATCGAAGCGAGCGGCGCCGCCACCCTGGTCGAGCTCCTTGCCCAGACACCGGGCGTGCGCATCGCGCAAAATGGCGGCGCAGGGTCATCGGCGTTTCTTTTTCTCCGGGGGGCCGAATCGCGCCACACCCTTCTCCTTGTCGACGGGATGCGCATCGGCTCGGCAACCTTAGGGACCCCGACGCTCGAGGCGATTCCGCTCGAACTCATCGATCGGATCGAAATCGTCCGCGGTCCAGCAAGCGCCCTTTACGGGTCTGAGACGATCGGCGGGGTAGTGCAGATCTTCACCCGGCGCGGGGAAGAAGGATTCCACCGCCGTGCGGCGCTCGGCTACGGCAGCAACCAAACCTTTCGCGGAACCACCGGCATTTCCGGCTCCGACGGGGGGTTTCGTTACACCTTGGATGTTGGCGGCGAAGGAACGGGAGGGTTCGACGCCACCACCGCCAAGAACTTCGGTCACCAGGACGACCGCGACGGTTGGTGGAACCGCTTTGCCTCCGCCCATCTCGCTTGGGCCCTCCCCGCAGGGGGTGAGGTGGGCGTTCAGACGTGGGCGACGCGCGGCCGCAACGAGTACGACACCTGGGGGGCTGGCAGTTTCAATCCGATGCTCCATAAGGATTTGACCAGTGGGCAACTCTACCTCCGCGCGCCGGTGACCGACGAGTGGCTCACCACTGTTCGCCTTGGCGCCACCCGCGACGCGTTGATCTCCCTTGCCAGCGCGACGAGCCGAAGCCGCTATGCCACCGACCAGCGGCAGCTCCAGTGGCAAAATGAGGTCGCCCTGCCGCTCGGCACACTCCTTGCCGCGTTCGACCTCACTGGCACGGAGGTTGACGCCACCACCGCCTACACCCGAACGCGGCGGGTGGTGCGTGGCTATCTCCTCGGCTGGCAAGGAGAAGTCGGCCGCCACGGCTGGCAATTGACCGCGCGCTATGACGACAACAGCCAGTTTGGCGGCAAAACGACCGGCCAGGCGGGTTACCGCTACCAGATCGCGCCGGAGTGGCAAGCGCGGGTGGCGGTGAGTAGCGCCTTCAACGCGCCAACCTTCAACCAGCTCTACTGGCCCGACACGGGGTTTGGCGTCGGCAACCCCGACCTCAAACCGGAGACCGCTTATGAGAAAGAGGCGGGCATCCGTTGGCAGCGTGACCGCACCCACGCCGAGCTCACCCTCTTTGACGCCCGGGTCAAAAACCTGATCGCGGGTTGGCCCCCGGTGAACGTCAACCGGGCGCGACTCAAAGGGGTGGAAGGAGCGCTCGGCAGTCACATCGGCGCGTGGCGGGTGAGGCTCGCGGCCGACTGGCTCGACGCCACCGACGAGGCGACGGGCAGACGCCTCCCCCGTCGCGCACCAGCCGCTTTGTCCGGACAGGTGGCGTACGACGCCGGTCGCTGGCAAGCGGGGGTCGACGTCAATGCGCAACGCCCGCGGTGGGACGATGTCCGCAACACCACCCGACTCGACGGTTTTGGCCGCACCGACCTCTGGTGGCACTACGCGCTGACCAAAGGGTGGCGGTTGGAAGCGCAACTCGCGAACCTCTTCGACCAGAGGTATGAGACCGCCGCCACCTACCGGCAACCGGGACAAACCCTCTTCGTCGGGTTGCGCTATCGCGATTGAGCCGATCGGTGCGCGTTTCCGGCCGCCGTCTGGTGGTGCTCCTCGCTCTGGTCGTGCTCACGGGCGGCGGCCTTGCCGCGGCGCTCGCCACCGGCTCCTATCCGGTGGCACTGCCCGAGCTTCCCGCGGCGCTTGTGCGGAGCGACCACCCCGCGCACGCGGTGGTGTGGGGGCTGAGGCTCGAGCGGGCGCTCGCCGCGTGGAGCGCCGGAGCGCTCTTGGCGCTTGCCGGGCTCCTCATGCAGACGCTGCTGCGCAATCCCCTCGCCGACCCATACCTCTTGGGGGTTTCGAGTGGCGCTGCCGTGGGGGCGCTCGCGGCGCTGCTCTTTGGCGCCGCAGCGGTCACGGTGACGGGGGCTGCTTTTGCCGGCGCGGTCACCGCGATGGCGCTCGTCTTTGCGCTGGCGCACGGCTCTGGTCCCTGGTCTGCGACGCGGCTCATCCTCACCGGCGTGATCGTCGCCTCTGGCGGTGGTGCGATCGTCGCGTTGATGCTCACTTTGGCGCCCGAACAGCGTCTCCACTCGATGCTCTTTTGGTTGATGGGTGACGCGGCGCACGCGACGCTCTCCCCCTGGCCCTTTGCCGTGCTCCTCACTGCGGTGGCGCTGCTCCTCCCCTGGGGGCGTGACCTCAATCTCCTTGCCTACGGCCCGGAGAAGGCGCGCAGCCTGGGCGTTCCGGTTGTGCTCATCGGTTGGGGGCTCTATGGGGTCGCTTCGCTCCTGACCGCAACCGCAGTGACGCTCGTCGGCTCGGTCGGGTTTGTCGGGCTGATCGTCCCGCACGCGATGCGGATGCTCCTCGGGTCTGACCTGCGCTGGCTGCTGCCGACCACCCCCTTGGCCGGAGGGCTCCTCTTGCTGGTCGCCGACACTGCTGCCCGCTCGCTCTGGGCGCCGCTCCAGTTGCCGGTCGGCGTGGTCACCGCGCTCCTTGGGGTCCCCTTCTTCCTCTGGCTGCTGACCCACGCGCGCGGTTACGGAGGAGCGCGATGAGCGAGGTGCTGGTCGCGTGCGAGCAACTCACCCTCGCCGTCGGCGGCAATATCCTCTGCCGCGACCTCTCCTGGCAGGTCACTGCGGGGTCGTGGTGGGCGGTTCTGGGCCCGAACGGTGTCGGCAAATCGACACTCCTCGCGACACTTGCCGGGCTCACCCCTGCTGCTTCTGGCAGCGTCGTGCTCGCGGGGCGGCCTCTCTCGGCGTGGCCTGCGCGGGAACTTGCGAAGTGGCGCGGCTGGTTGGGGCAAAATCCGCTGCTCCCCGACGATGCGACGGTCTGGGAGGCGGCGCTCATCGGGCGCCACCCCCACGTCGGGCGCTGGGGGTGGGAAGGAGCGCGCGACTGGGCGATTGCCCGCGCAGCGCTCGCCGAAACCGACCTTGTTGGGTTCGAGGAGCGGCTCGTAGTCACCCTCTCGGGGGGCGAACGGCAGCGGGTCGCGATCGCCGCGCTCTTCACCCAACAACCGCACCTCTATCTCCTCGACGAGCCGACCAACCACCTCGACCTGCGCCACCAGCTGGCGATCTTCGAACGGCTTGAGGCGCGGCGCCGCGAAGGGGCGGCGATCGTCACCGCGCTCCACGACCCCAACTGGGCGGCGCGCTATGCGACGGGGGTGGTCCTCATGGATGGTCAAGGGGGTGTCGAGGTGGGCACGGCTGCGGCGCTGCTGACTGCCGAGCGGCTGAGCGCGCTCTATGGGCTTCCGCTCGTTGCGTGCGGCACAAGCCCCCGTCGCTACTTCGTGCCGGCGGGTGCAGCCGGTTGATCCCCCCGTTTGCGGCGCGCCTCCTCCAGCGCTTCGCAGAGCCGTTCGGCGCCGTCGAGGAGCCGCGGCGTCGGACGCTGCAGGAGCGCCGGCGGGATAAAGACGAGGTTTTCGGCGCGAACTGCGGTGAGCATCGGCCACGCGCGCCAGGCGTCGAGCCAGTCGGGGCGCTCCTCCCCCATGCCGCTCGCGACGATCACCTCGGGATTGGCAGCGAGCACCGCTTCAACGGAAACGGTCGGTGCAAGGAGCTCCAAGTGGCCGAAGACGTTCGTCCCGCCACAGAGGCGCATCACGTCGGAGAGGATCTGCTGCCCGCCGACGGTGCGCAACGGCCGATCCCAAATCTGGTAGAAGACGCGGACCGGCGGCCGGTGACTATAGCGCGACGCGAGGAGCGCCATGCGTTGGGTAAAAGCCTCAGCAGCCGCCTCGCCCGCAGCAGGGTCGCCGGCAAGCTCTGCGAGGTTGCGCAACGTCCGGGGAATATCCTCCAGGCGAGCGGGCTGGGAGCGGTAGACCGGAATGCCGAGCGCAGCCAACCGGGTGACGAGATCGCGCGGGTTGCCGCTTGCCCAGACAACGACCAGGTCAGGCTGGTAGGCGACGATCGCCTCAAGGTCAAGCCGCGAGTAGCCGCCGACGCGGGGGAGCCGCGCCGCCTCGGGGGGATAGTCGCTGTAGTCGACGGTCGCCACCACCCGGTCACCGACGCCTGCGGCATAGAGGTTTTCGGTGAGGTGCGGCGCAAGGCTCACAATCCGCCGCGCGGGCTGGGTGAGCGTCACCTCTACCCCGGTATCGTCCACCACGCTCACCGCCCCCACGGGGAGCGGAAAAAGGAATAAGCTCAGCAGCAGCGCGAGCCACCCGCGCACCTTTTGCCAGGTGAGCGGGTGGCTGCGCTTCGCAATCAATGCGAATCGAGCGGTCAATTACGCTTTCTCGAAGACAAACTGACCGTTGCGCACGTCGACCCGGATCGTATCCTTCGGACCGAAGCGCCCTTCGAGGATCGCTTTGGCGAGCGGATTCTCGATGTGCTCCTGGATCGCCCGCTTGAGCGGCCGCGCGCCATAGACCGGGTCGTACCCGACCTTGGCGATCTCCATGAGCGCCGCATCGGTGACCTTGAGCGCCATGTCGTGACGCGCCAGCCGTTTTTCCAACCGCTCGAGCTGAATCCGCGCAATACCGGCGATCTGCTCGTCCTTGAGCGGATGGAAGACCACCACCTCGTCGATCCGGTTGATGAACTCGGGCCGGAAGAAGTTCTTCACCTCCGCCATCACCGCGAGCTTCATCACCTGATAGTCCCCCTCGTCGGCCAGCTGCTGAATCCGCTGACTCCCGAGGTTCGAGGTCATCACGATCACCGTGTTCTTGAAGTCGACGGTCCGCCCCTGCCCGTCGGTCATCCGACCGTCGTCAAGTACCTGCAGAAGGACGTTGAAGACGTCGGGGTGCGCCTTTTCGACCTCGTCGAACAGGATCACGCTGTAGGGTTTGCGCCGCACCTGCTCGGTGAGGTACCCCCCTTCTTCGTAACCGACGTACCCCGGCGGCGCGCCGATGAGCCGCGCCACGGAGTGTTTCTCCATGAATTCGCTCATGTCGATCCGGATCAGATGATCCTCCGAATCGAAGAGGAATTCCGCAAGCGCCTTGCACAGCTCGGTCTTCCCGACACCGGTCGGCCCCAGGAAGAGAAACGAACCATAGGGACGGTTTTCGTCGCCCAACCCGGCGCGCGAGCGGCGGATCGCGTCGGAGACGAGCCGCACCGCTTCGTCCTGACCGACGACCCGACGATGCAGATACGCCTCCATTTTGAGGAGTTTTTCGCGTTCGCTCTGCATCATCTTCGAGACCGGGATACCGGTCATGCGCGAAACCACTTCGGCGATCTCTTCCGCCCCGACTTGCGTGCGCAGGAGTTTGAAGGGCGCGCCGCTCTTTTCCGCCTCTTCCGCTTGCCGCAGTTGCGCTTCGAGTTTCGGCAATTCGCCATACTGGAGCTCGGCGACCTTATCCCACTGCCCTTTGCGCTGCAGCTCGGCGATCTGCGCCCGCAGCTGATCGATCCGCTCTTTGATGTGCTTCGTCCCTTCGATCCGCGCCTTTTCGGCCTTCCAGATCTCCTCGAGTTCGCTGTACTCGCGCTGCAGCTTCTCGAGCTCCTCTTCGATGAGCTTCAGCCGCTTCTGGCTCGCCTCGTCCTTCTCTTTGCGCACCGCTTCGCGCTCGATCTTGAGCTGGATGATCCGCCGCTCCAGGCGATCCATCGCCTCGGGCTTCGAGTCGATCTCCATCTTGATCCGCGCTGCCGCCTCGTCGATGAGGTCGATCGCCTTGTCGGGCAAGAAGCGGTCGGTGATGTAGCGGTGCGAAAGCTCGGCCGCCGCAACGATCGCCGGGTCGGTGATCTCGACCCCGTGGTGGATCTCGTACTTCTCTTGAAGTCCCCGCAGAATCGCGATCGTCTGCTCCACCGTCGGCTCTTCGACCATCACCTTCTGAAAACGGCGTTCGAGCGCCGCATCTTTCTCGATGTATTTCCGGTACTCGTCGAGCGTCGTCGCCCCGATGCAGTGGAGCTCGCCGCGCGCCAATGCAGGTTTGAGCATGTTGCCGGCATCCATCGCCCCTTCGGCTTTCCCCGCACCGACCATGGTGTGGATCTCGTCGATGAAGAGGATGACACGGCCATCCTGCGCGATCTCCTTAAGGACCGCTTTGAGCCGCTCTTCGAACTCGCCGCGGTATTTCGCGCCGGCAATGAGCGCCGCCATATCGAGCGCCAAGACCCGCTTGTCGCGGAGCGTCTCGGGCACTTCGCCGTTGACGATCCGCTGCGCCAACCCCTCGACGATCGCGGTCTTTCCGACCCCCGGTTCGCCGATCAGCACCGGGTTGTTCTTCGTGCGCCGTTGCAGGATCTGAATCGTGCGGCGGATCTCGTCGTCGCGGCCGATCACCGGGTCGAGCTTCCCTTGCCGCGCCCGCTCGGTGAGGTCGATGGTGTATTTGCTGAGCGCCTCGCGCTGCGCCTCGGCGTCGGGGTTGTCGACCTTCTGGCCGCCCCGCACCTGGCGAATCGCCTCCTCGAGCGCTTTGCGGGTGAGCCCATGCTCCTTCGCGATACGGCCCGTCTCCCCTTTATCCTCGGTGAGCGCCAAAAGAAACATCTCGCTCGCGATGAAGGGGTCCCCCCACTTCTGCGCTTCGCGGTCGGTGAGGTTGAGGAGATTGGCGAGCTCCCGTCCCACCTGCACTTCGCCGCCGGTGCCGGTCACCTGCGGCAGGTTGGCAATCGCTTTCTGCAGCGCGCCTCTCAACCCCGCGACATTGACCCCGGCGCGCTGCAAGAGCGAGCGCGTCGAGCCATCCTCTTGGTCGATCAACGCAAGCAGCAGATGCTGCGGCTCGATGAACTGGTTGTCGTGCCCGACGGCAATGCTTTGCGCCTCCTGGAGCGCTTGCTGGAATTTGGTGGTCAGTTTGTCGAAACGCATGGGTTGGTTCCTTTCGGTAACTTAGTGAGTTGTCATTCAGTATGGGGAGCGATTCAACCGATTTCAAGAGGAATTTGTATTGGCGCTCTCGCCGCACTATACTGGAATGGAGGATCAACTGGAAGGAGGAGGGCAGACGATGAGCAAGAAGGGAACCCCGGCGCAACAAGAACCCTTGGTGGCGTTGATGGGCGAATGGATGAAGCTCACCCAAAACGCGCTCGCCAATGCGGAGCGGTTGGTCGCATTGCAATATCAGCTCGCCCGCACCCTCTTTGAACAGAGTGTGCAAGGATCACAAGCGCTGGCCGAAACACCAGATCCCAATCAGCAGCGGCAGCTGCAACAGGAGCTGGCGCAACAGTTCGCCCAACAGGTGATGAATGCGATGAACGAAGCGGCACAGCTAATGGTGAAAAGCCAAGCCGAAATGAACCAGTTCGTCATCGACGCGCTCGAAAAGGGCACCACGCTGTGGCGAGGGTGGCCGCAACAAGGGGAAGAAGGGTCCACCGCGCCCGCTGCTTTCCCGTGGCCCACCGCGGGGAGTACCCCGTGGGGCGATCCCGCGAAAACCCTCCAAGCGCTGGAGGAGGCGAGCCGCATGACCACCGAGATGTGGCAGCGAATCGCCGGTCTCGCCGCACCACAAAAAAAGAGTTAGGGCGACTCAACCCATCGTGCAGCCCGCTCGTCGTCTGACGCGCGGGCATCGACCCATCGGGTGGCGCCGCTCGCGGTCGTCTCCTTTTTCCAGAAGGGAGCGCGGGTCTTCAAGTAGTCCATGAGAAATTCGCACGCGGCAAAGGCGCTTGCGCGGTGGCTGCTCGCGCAGCCGACAAAAACGATGCGGTCACCCACGGTGAGCGGGCCAACGCGGTGGATCACCGTGACGGCCGTTAGCGGCCAACGCGCGCACGCCTCTTCGACGATCGCCGCGAGCGCCTTTTCGGTCATCCCCGGGTAGTGTTCGAGGGTCATTGCGGTGACCGCGCCGTCGTCTTCGGGGTGGGCACGGACGAGCCCGAGAAAGGTCGCGACCGCACCCACGGTGGGGTCGGCGTGGTGGAGCCGCTCGGTCTCAACCCCCGGGTCGAACGGCTCCTGCTGGACGCGAATCGTCACGCGGGTCGGCGTATTCATCGCTCACCCTCCGGTCACTGGGGGGAAGAAGGCGATCTCGTCGCCGTCGGCGATTGGATCGTTCCACGCGGCGATCTGCAAGTTGCGCGCGCAGTGGATGTCGGCGCGGGCGAGCGTCTCGGCCCACGGCTCCCCCCGCGCCGAGAGGGTGCGCCGCACATCTTCAACCGTGCGGAGCTCCTCGCTCCACGGCAGCGTCTCGCTCCCCACCCCCAACGTGTCGCGCAGGCGGGCAAAGTATTTGATCGTCAACGCCATCGCTCTCTCCTTACCCCAACAATTCGCTCATCGGCCAGTAGCGCACCTGCTCGCCCCGCGCAATCGGCGTACTCTCCGGCACTTCGACGAGCCCGTCGGCCCAGACGAGTGACGCGATCGTCGCCGAACCCTGGTCGGGGTAGATCTCGACCGCCCCGGCGCTATTGAGCCGCGCGCGGAGGAATTCGCGCCGCTTGTCGGGGCGCGGCCAATCGAACGCCGCAGGGCGTTCGATCACCTTCGGCAAGACCTCCTCGACCCCCATGAGACGGAGAAGCAGCGGGCGGACGAGGAGGAGAAAGGTGACGAAGCTCGACACCGGGTTACCCGGAAGTCCAACGAAGTGGGCGGCGCCAACGCGGCCAAAGGCGAGTGGCTTCCCCGGCTTGATCCGCAGGCGCCAGAGGGCAAGCCCCCCGAGCCGCTCGACCGCCGGTTTGACGTGGTCCTCCTCCCCCACCGAAACACCCCCGGTCGAGAGGATGAGATCCGCCGACTCCGCGGCACGCTCGAGCGCACTGCAGGTCGCTTCCAGCGTATCGGGAATCGCCCCGAGGTCGGTGACGAGGCACCCGAGCGCTTCCAAAAGCGCCAAGAGTTGATAGCGGTTGGAGTTGTAGACGCCACCGGGCGGGAGCGGTTCCCCCGGGTTTACCAGTTCGCTCCCTGTGGCGAGGAGCGCCACCCGCACCCGCCGCCGCACCGGAAGGTGGGCATAGCCGACGCTCGCCGCCATCGCGATCTCTTGCGGCCGCAAGCGCACACCTGCCGGCAGAACCACTGCCCCTTTGGCCACTTCGCTCCCTGCGCGCCGCACCGCGTCACCCCTTTTGGCCGGTTGGAGAAAGGTGACGCGATCGCCGTGGGCTTCAGTCAGCTCCTGCATCACCACCGCGTCGGCGCCCGCGGGAAGGGGCGCACCGGTGAAGATCCGGGCGGCTGTGCCGGGCTCGAGCGGCACGCCAACCGAGCCCGCAGGGATCCGCTGCGACACCGGCAGCGTCACGCCAGCGGTCGCAACCTCTGCGGCCCGCACCGCGTACCCGTCCATCGCTGCGGTATCGCGCTCCGGAATGGCGATCGGGGAGAGAATCGGCTCGGCCAGGACGCGGTTGCGCGCAGCGGCGAGCGCCACCTCTTCCCATTCGGCAACGGGCCGAACGGCAGCGAGGAGCTGATCGCGCGCAACCTCAAACGGGAGTAACTCACTCATGGTTTCTCCTCTGAGAGAAAAAGTTCGGCAGGGGCAGCGAGCGTCATCGCCGCTTCGGCAACGGCTTGCGGCGAATCGAGGTCAAGGAGCGGCAAAGAGAGCGGTGTGGGAAGATGCGCTCGAGCCCCCTCCCCACCTGGAACCGCGACAGCAGCAACCATCGGCTCATTCGGCCAGATCGGCGGTTTGCCTACTTCGGGACGATAGACTTCGATTTTGGGGATCGGTGCGCGCTTGAACCCCTCGACGACGACGAGGTCGCAGGGCGCGAGGAGCGCGAGCTGCTCGGCAAACGTCGGTTCCGGTTCGCCACGCAGCTCCGCGAGCAACACCCAGCGGGCGTCCGAGAGCATCAACACCTTGCTCGCCCCGGCCTCACGGTGGCGCCACGAGTCCTTCCCGGGCGTATCGAGGTCGAACCCGTGGTGGGCGTGTTTGATCGTCGCTACCGTCAACCCGCGCGCCCGCCACACGGGGATCATTCGTTCGATCAAGGTCGTTTTGCCGGCGCCAGACCACCCGGCAATGCCGATGACGCGCATCCTTTCCCCTCAAGAAGCAGTAAGGGGGTTAGGATAACGCAAAAAGAGGGAGTGGAGAAACGATTCGGCGACTGCTACCGAACGGGTGCGGCGAAACGGAGGGAGGCTTGACCAGAGGAGCCGCCCGTAACCGCGGGTTGCGAGGCGCACGTCACAGATGCAGAGGACGCCGCGATCCTCTTCGCTCCGAATAAGCCGCCCAGCGCCTTGCTGGAGCAGCATCGCCGCGCGCGGCAACTGCACGGTCAAAAAGGGGTCCCCCCCTTGACGCTTCACCCGGTCGAGGCGCGCAGCCAGAACCGGCTCATCGGGGGGCGCAAACGGCAGGCGGTCGATCACGACGACCGAGAGCGCCTCGCCGACGATATCGACCCCCTCCCAAAAACTGTGGCTCGCGACCAATATCGCGCGCGGGGTGGCGGCAAACTGTTCCAGGAGCGCCTCCTTCGGCGCGTCCCCTTGGGTCAGCACCACAAAGGGGTGTCCGTCACATCCCCCCTGTTCGGCGAGTTCCTGGGCGATGGCGCGCATCGCCGCAAGCGACGTCGCGAGCACCATCGTCCGTCCCGCCGCAGCGGTCGCGAGGCGCCTTGCCACCTGGGCGACAGCCGAGCGGTGGCGCGCATCGGATGGCTCCGGCATCTCCTCGGGGACCAACAGCAACGCCTGCTCGCGATAGTCGAAGGGACTCGCCCACCGCTGGCAGACAAGCGGTTTCTCTTTGTTCGGGGCAAGCCCGACCTCGCGGAGGAAAGCGTCGAAAGCCCCCGCGACGGTCAGCGTCGCGGAGGTAAAGACCCACGCGGCAGGGGTCGAAGCGATCAACGCACGCAACGCGTCGGCCGCCGTGAGCGGGGTACGGTAGAGGGTGAGACGCTCGTCGCTCGTCTCAAACCAGACCACCTCGTTCGCGGAGTCTCCCGCCTCGGCCGCGCGCCGCCAGCTCGTCAACGTCTCAGTGAAGCGCTTTGCCCGCTCCGCGAGTTGGTGGAGGAGCTCATCGCGTTCGGCAACCGCCGCGAGCGCGTCGGCGAGCTTTTGGGTCGCGGCAACCCAGCGGTCGACCGCGGCAAGGAGCACCCCGTGTTGCGCCGATGCCGCGAGCGCACTGCGAAGCGGGAGATCGAGCGGAAGAGTCAGGCGCGCGTCGCGCGTCGCCTTCTCGAAGGCGTCGACAGCCACCTGACCGTCGGGAAAGTCGCGCGCAGTGATCAGAAGCTCCCGCCGCGCATCCTGCGCGAGGCGCAACGCCTCCCAGCTACTCACCGCGTCGCTGTAGTAGTGGGGAAGCAGCTCGGGCAGTTGGTGCGCTTCGTCGAAGACCACCAGATCGCATTGCGGCAACAGTCCCGCGACCCCCTCCTCTTTGAGCTGTTGATCGGAGAAGAAGAGGTGGTGGTTGACGACGATCAGCTCCGCTTCGGCGGCTTCGCGGCGCGCGCGAAAGACGAAGCAGTCGGCGTAGTACGGACAGTTGCTCCCCAGGCAGTTGTCACGCGTCGATGTTGCGTAGGCCCAAGCGAGCCCATTTTCCGGCACTTCAGCGCAACTACTCCGGTCACCGCTTGGGCTCGTCGCGGCAAAGCGCCGGATCGCGCGCAGCATCGTCGGCACGTCGCGATCGAGGAAGCGGCCGTCGCTGAGGTTGCGCTCGAGATGAAACCAGCAGACGTAGTTGCTCCGCCCTTTGAGGAGCGCGCTCTGAATCGGCACCCCCAAGGCGCTGCGCAGACGCGGCAGATCGCGATGGAAGAGTTGATCCTGCAGGTTCCGGGTGCCGGTGGAGATCAGGGTGCGCACGCCCGAATGGAGCGCCGGGGCCAGATAGGCAAAGGTCTTGCCGGTGCCCGTCCCCGCTTCGGCAAGGAGAATCGAACGCGACTCGATCGCCGCGGCGACGGCAACGGCCATCTCTTGTTGCCCCGTACGCGGAACGAAGGCAGGAATCTTTTGCGCGAGGCGCCCATTCGCCGCAAAGAGCGAACGCACCTCCACCTGCAAAGGAGAATCGCAATCGTTCGCTTCCTGGTGCGTCTCCGCCATCACCGACGTACCTCTACGCCCAACCGTGCCATTGTGCCAGAGAGGCGGGAGAACGCAAGCGGTCAATCGGAGCGGTGCGCAGCGGCGAGGTAGGCGCTACTGCGCATCTCCAGGAGTCGCGAGACGGTCCGCGCAAACTCATGGGCATTCGGCCCTTCGGGGTAGAGGTCGTAAGGCTCGGCTGCCGCAGAGATCAGGAGCTTCACCCGATGGTCGTAGAGAATGTCGATGAGCCAGGTGAACCGCCGTGCCGCTTCAGCTTGCGCGGGGGTCATTGCCGGGACGTTGGAGAGGATCACGGTGTGGTACTGGTTTGCGATCGTCAAATAGTCGGCCTGACCGCGGGGGCCGGCGCAGAGGGCAGCAAAGTCAAACCAGATCACCCCCGCCGCCGCGCCGCGGTAGGGAACCGGCCGGTCAAAGAGCGTCATCTCCCCCGGTTGGGGAGACGTACCGGTAAGCGCCTGAAAATCTTCGGCCAGCTTCCGGTCACTCTCCGGACTCATTGGGGTGAGGTAACGGTCGACGTGGCTGAGCGTCCGCAGACGGTAGTCGGTTCCGCCGTCGACCTCGACGACGTCGCACATCGCTTTGATCCGCTCGATGGTGGGGAGGAAATTGACCCGCATCAAGCCGTTGGGGTAGAGACCGTCAGGATGGTAGTTGCTGGTCATCACCAGCACCACCCCTTCGGCCCAGAGCGCATCAAGCAGCCGGCCGAGGATCATCGCGTCGGCGATGTCGCTCACGTGAAATTCATCGAAGCAGAGGAGCTGCGCTTCAGCGCGGATCTCCGCCGCGACGAGCCGCAGAGGGTCGGGCTGCTTCTTGAAGCGCTTGAGCCGCTCGTGGGTCTCCTGCATGAAGGCGTGAAAATGGACCCGGCGCTTCGCCGGGAAGGGGACAGACGCAAAGAAGAGATCCATCAGGAAACTCTTCCCCCGGCCCACGCCCCCCCAAAGATAGAGGCTCCGCACCGCGCGGCGGGAAGTCGCACCCGCTGAGGCAGCGCGGTCGCTTCGCGGTGGCGTGGCGAGGAGTCTGCCGACCAGCCGCCGCCACCGGCCTCCCCCTTCCCCTCCATCCTCCTTGGGGGAAGAGGGGGCAGAGGGCGTTACCGCGGACGCGGCGAGGGCGTCAGCGAGGTGCTGCAGCCGCACCACCGCCGCGCGCTGAGAGGAATCGGCCTCGTAACCGCGTGCGGCCAGCGCCCTTTCATACGCAGCGAGCACCTCGCCGCCGCTCTGGGGTACGGCGGTCGGAGCAGGAAACGGCGCGTTCATTCAGAAGTGGAGCGGCCGTTTGTCGACGGCAAGCGCCGCTTCATGCACCACCTCGGAAAGGGTCGGGTGGGCGTGGCAGATGCGGGCGAGGTCTTCGGCCGCTGCGCCGAATTCGATCGCGACCACCGCTTCGGCGATCAGCTCCGACGCATTCGGCCCGATGATGTGAACGCCCAGGATCCGGTCGCTCTTCGCGTCAGCCACGATCTTGACAAAGCCATAACCGGCATCCATCCCGAGCGCCCGGCCATTGGCGAGGAATGGAACCTTCCCGACCCGGTAGTCCACCCCCGCGGCCTTGAGTTCGTTTTCGCTCTTGCCGACCCAGGCGATCTCCGGTTCGGTGTAGATCACCCACGGAATCGCGTCGTAATTGACGTGGCCAGCCTGGCCGGCGATCCGCTCAGCGACCATCACCCCTTCTTCCATCGCCTTGTGCGCGAGCATCGGACCCCGAACGACGTCGCCCACAGCCCAAACGTTGGGCAGGTTCGTCCGGCAGTGGTCGTCGACGACGATCCGCCCCCGGTCGTCGATCGCCAGCCCCACCTGGGCGGCGTTCAGACCGTCGGTGTTGGGGACGCGCCCCACCGAGACGATCAACCGGTCGGCCTCCAGCACCTTCTGCGTGCCTTCAGCGGTGCGGTAGCGGACGACCACCCGATCCCCTACCCTTTCGGCACCGTCAATCGCTACCCCCAACTCGAAGGCAAGGCCCTGCTTGGTGAGGAGCTTTTGCGCCTCTTTCGCAACGTCGGGGTCGGCCGCAGGGAGGAATTGCGGTGCCGCTTCGAGCACCGTCACCTCAGAACCGAGCCGCCGCCAGACCGACCCCATCTCGAGTCCAATCACCCCCGCGCCGATGATCGCCAAGCGCTGCGGGACCGCCTGGAGTTTGAGCGCGCCGACGTTGTCGAGAATCACGGTGTTGTCGACGGGAATGTTGGGGAGATGGCGCGCTTTAGAACCGGTTGCGACGATCACGTGGGTCGCCGCCACCTGCTGGCCATTGACCTCGACGAGCCAGCGATCCCCCTCACGGCCAACCAAGCGGCCGTGCCCGGGAAGAAAGGTCACACGATTTTTGCGGAAAAGCCCTTTGATCCCTTGGGTGAGTTGCGCAACGATCTGATCCTTGCGGGCGATCATCCGCGGCACGTCGATCTTGGGACTCCCGACCTCGATCCCCTGGAGCGCAAAGTCGTGCGCCGCCTGGGCAAAGAGATGCGAGGTGTGGAGAAGCGCTTTCGACGGAATACAGCCGACGTTCAAACAGGTTCCGCCCAAGCGCGGCTCCCCTTTGGGGTCGTCGTAGGGGTTCGATTCGCAACAGGCGGTAGAGAGGCCCAGTTGCGCCGCCCGGATCGCGGCGACATAGCCGCCCGGGCCACCCCCGATGACGAGGACATCGAACGACAGAGGCGTTTCACTCATGATGGTTCACTCCCTTTATTGGTGTTGGCCCCGGATTTTTTAGAGGTTGAGGAGGAGCCGCGCCGGGTCTTCGAGCGCCTCTTTGATCGTCCGCAACCCCAGAACCGCTTCCCGGCCATCGATGATGCGGTGGTCGTAGGAGAGCGCAAGATAGTTGATCGGACGGATCACGATTTGACCGTTTTCAACAACTGGCCGGTCTTTGGTCGCATGGATGCCGAGAATCGCCGATTGCGGCGGGTTGATGATCGGGGTGGAGAGCATCGAGCCAAAGACACCGCCGTTCGAAATCGAGAAGGTGCCGCCGGTGAGCTCCTCCACCGAGAGCCGCCCATCTTTTGCCCGCTGGCCGAAGTCGGCGATCTTCTGCTCGATCTCCGCGAAACTGAGCTGGTCAGCGTCGCGCAGAATCGGCACCACAAGGCCACGTGGGGACCCCACGGCAATGCCGATGTCGATGTAGCCGTGGTAGATGATGTCGTCGCCGTCCACCGAGGCGTTCAGGATCGGAAACTTCTTGAGCGCCGCACACGCCGCCTTGACGAAGAAGCTCATGAAGCCCAGGCGCACGCCATACTCTTTCTCGAACTGCTCGCCATACTTTTTCCGCAGCTCCATCACCGGCAACATGTTCACCTCGTTGAAGGTGGTGAGCATCGCGGTCTCTTGCTTCGATTGCAGCAGCCGTTCGGCGATCCGCTTGCGGATCTTGGTCATCGGCACCCGCTGCTCGGGCCGTTCTCCGGTTGGCGGAGCAGCGACGACCGTGGCTGCACTCGGCGCCGCCGCCTTGGGTGCAGCACCCAGAGCATCCTCTTTGGTCACGCGGCCGCCCCGACCCGTACCGGCCACCTCCGTCGCCGAGAGCCCCTTCTCTTCGAGGATCTTGCGCGCCGCCGGGCTCGCAACCCCCGCGGCGGCTGGTGTGGGCGCAGCGCTACTTGCCGCCGGGCTACTTGCGGGCGCGGCTAGCGCTTCGCTCTTCACTTCTGCTTGCGCGGTGGCTGCTGCCTGCGCTTCGGTATCGATCTCGGCAATCACCTCACCAGAGGTCACCGCCTCTCCGTCCCGTTTGATGATGCGCACGAGCACGCCGTCGGCGGGGGCCGGCGTTTCGAGGACCACCTTGTCGGTTTCGATATCGACGAGATTCTCGTCGCGCTTGACCGCCTCACCCTCTTTTTTGTGCCACGTTACCAGGGAGGCTTCCGAAACCGATTCGGACAACTGCGGAACTTTCACTTCAATCAACATGGTGACTCTCCTCTCTTAGGCGTCAATCGGCGCAAAGGCGTTTTCGATGAGTGCTTTTTGTTGCTGCACGTGTTTGGCAAGATACCCCACCGCGGGCGACGAGGAGGCGGGCCGGGCCACGAGCAGCAGCCGGTTCCCTCTCCCCAGGATGTTGTCGAGGTGCTGGCGGGAAAGGAGCCAGTACCACGCCCCCTGGTTGCGCGGCTCCTCCTGCACCCAGACATACTCTTTGAGCTGGGTAAAGGGGGCGAGCGCCGCACGCAGCGCCTCCGCTGGGAAGGGGTAGAACTGCTCGAGGCGCACGATCGCAACCTCCTCGATCCCCTTCTCCCGCCGGTACGCCGCGAGTTCGTAATAGACTTTGCCCGAACAGAAGAGCACCCGCTTCACGCGGTTGGGGTCGAGCGCTTCCACCTCGCCAATCACCGTCTGGAACCCCCCCTGGGTGAAGGCTTCACGCGGCGAGGCCGCCTCTTTCAACCGCAGGAGCGATTTCGGAGTAAAGACCACCAAGGGTTTGCGCAGCCGCCGCAACATCTGACGCCGCAGCAGATGGAAGATCTGCGCCGCGGTCGTCGGCTGGCAGACCTGCCAGTTGAGCTCGGCCGAGAGTTGCAGGTAGCGTTCGATGCGCGCCGACGAGTGTTCCGGCCCCTGCCCTTCGTAGCCGTGGGGGAGTAGCAATGTGATCCCGCTCAACCGACCCCACTTCGATTCGGCCGACGCGATGAACTGGTCGATCACCACCTGGGCACCGTTGGCGAAGTCGCCAAACTGCGCCTCCCAGATGGTGAGCTGGTTCGGCTCGGTCAGCGAGTAGCCGTAGTCAAACCCCAGCGTCCCTTCTTCCGAAAGCGTCGAATCGAAGACGAAGAACGGCCCTTGCCCTTCTTGAATATTCTGGAGCGGAATGTAGGTCCCGGCGTCCCACCGCTCGCGATTCTGATCGTGCAACACCGCGTGGCGATGGAAGAAGGTGCCGCGGCCGACATCTTCGCCCGAGAGCCGGACACCAAACCCCTGGGCAACAAGCGAGGCGTACGCGAGATTCTCCCCAAAGCCCCAGTCCGCCGGCATCTCTCCGCGACCCATCGCTTTGCGATCTTCGATGATCTTCTGCACCCGCGGGTGGAGGGTGAACCCTTCAGGAATCGTGGTGAGCCGTTCGGCCAGGCGCTCGACTTCGGTCACGGGAATCGCCGTGTCGCATTCGTCGGTGTAGCTCTGCCCCAAGAAGGGGGTCCAGTCGACGGCGTGGCGACGGACGACGTTGGCAACGACTGGGTTGTAGAGGAGTTCGCCGCGGTCGAGCGCTTCGCGGTAGCGGCTGATGAAGGCGTCGGGTTCCTCTGCCGGAATCACCCCCTCTTGGACCAACCGCTCGGCGTACAATGCGCGCGTCCCAGGGTGCTGCCGCACCTTGCGGTACATCAGCGGCTGGGTCACCGCCGGTTCATCCTGCTCATTGTGACCGAGTTTGCGGAAGCAGACGATGTCGATCACCACATCTTTCTTGAACTCCTTGCGGAATTCGAGCGCGAGTTGCGTGACGAACGCCACCGCCTCGGGGTCATCGCCATTGACGTGGAAGATCGGCGCTTCGACCATCTTGAAGACGTCGGTGCAGTAGGTGGTCGAACGCAGGTCGCGCGGGTCAGAGGTCGTAAAGCCGATCTGGTTGTTGATCACGATGTGGACGGTGCCGCCGACGCCATAGCCGCGCGTTTGCGAAAAGTTGAGTACCTCCTGGTTCACCCCCTGCCCGGCAACGGCAGCGTCGCCGTGGATCAGGATCGGCAGCACCTCGTCCTTCGCTGTCGGGGTGTTGCGCCGAACCTGCCGGGCATAGACCGACCCCAGAACGACGGGATTGACGATCTCAAGATGGGACGGGTTGAACGCCAACGAGAGATGGACCGGCCCACCCGGCGTCAGGACGTCGCTCGAAAAGCCCATGTGGTACTTCACGTCGCCCGACGAGAGGTCGGAAGCCTTCTTCCCTTCGAATTCATCGAAGAGCATCTTGGGCGACTTGCCGAGGACATTGACGAGGACATTCAACCGCCCGCGGTGCGCCATCCCGATCACGATCTCCTGCGCCCCCAAGCGGCCCGCAGAGCGGATCGCCTCATCGAGCGCGACAATGGCCGACTCACCCCCTTCGAGGGAGAAGCGCTTCTGCCCCACATACCGGGTATGGAGATAGCGCTCAAGGGTCTCTGCAGCCGTCAGACGTTCCAGAATCCGCTTTTTCTGGTCGGCGTCGAGCTTCGGACGGTTGCGGATCGGCTCCATGCGCGCCTGCAGCCAACGCTTCTCTGCGGTGTTGGTGAGGTACATGTACTCCACCCCGATCGTGCTGCAGTAGGTCTGGCGCAGCGCATCGAGGATCTCGCGCAACGTCCCTGTCGGTTTCCCCAATCCCTGGAACGACCCGACGTGGAATTCGCGATTGAGGTCCGCCTCGGTAAAGCCGTAGGTCGAGGGCTCCAGCTCGGCAACCGCAGGTTTCTCATAGCGCTTGAGGGGATCGAGGTCGGCAATCCGGTGCCCCATGAAGCGGTGGGCGTTGATGAGTTGCAGCGTCGCTACCTGATACTGGCCTTCGTCGCTACCGGTCTTGACAAAGCGCACGGGGCCCATGCGGCCCAGCTGCTCAAACGCAGCGACGATCGGCGAATGGGGGCGCTCTTCGACTGGGGGACCCTCTTTGCGGATCTGTTCGAAATAGGCACGCCACGCTTCCGGGACCGATAGCGGATCGGCGAGGAAATGTTCGTAGAGCGCTTCCACGAACGGGGCGTTGCTGCCAAAAAGGGCGGAGTTCGCCTGAAAATCGCGGTACATGGCAGGTCTCTCTTGTTGCGTCACTTCCCTGGTTGTCCAAAAGGCACAAGGCGCCTCACGTTCCGGCGCCTTGCGTGTCCCTCATCTTATCCGATCGCTTCCCTCACCTGATCACTTCCGCTCGCTCATCGGAACCACGTCACGGCGTGGCGATCCGACGTAGAGCTGGCGCGGCCGCCCGATCTTGTACTCGGGGTCGGTAATCATCTCCTCCCACTGCACAAACCAGCCGACTGCGCGCGCGAGCGCGAAGATGCAGGTAAACATCGACGTCGGGATCCCGATCGCGCGCTGGACGATGCCAGAGTAGAAGTCGACGTTGGGGTAGAGCTTCTTCTCGACGAAATAGTCGTCTTCGAGGGCGATTTTCTCGAGCGCCATCGCGAGCTTGAAGAGGCGATCGTTCTCGAGGCCCAGTTCACCCAACACCTCGTGGCAGATTTTGCGCATCAGCTTCGCGCGCGGGTCGTAGTTCTTGTAGACGCGGTGGCCAAAGCCCATGAGCTTGAAGGGATCGTTTTTGTCTTTCGCCCGCTTGATGTATTCGCCGACGCGCGAAACGTCGCCGATCTCCTCGAGCATCCGCAGGCACGCCTCGTTCGCGCCGCCGTGCGCCGGCCCCCAGAGGCAGGCGATCCCGGCCGAAATACAGGCGAAGGGGTTCGCCCCGGAGGAACCCGCAAGCCGCACCGTCGAGGTCGAGGCGTTCTGCTCATGGTCGGCGTGCAGCGTAAAGATCACGTCCATCGCCCGCACGATCACCGGGTTGGGTTCGTACTTCTCGCACGGGGTGCCGAACATCATGTGGAGGAAGTTCGCGGTGTAACCGAGGTCGTTGCGCGGGTACATGAACGGGTGGCCGATGTTGTACTTATAGGCCATCGCGACGATCGTCGGCATCTTCGCGATCAGGCGGATGAAGGAGAGGTCGCGATGCTCCTGGTCGGAGAAGTCCATCACGTCGTGGTAGAAGGCCGAGAGCGCACCCACCACACCCACCATCACCGCCATCGGGTGGGCGTCGCGACGAAAACCGCGGAAGAAGCTATTCATCTGGTCGTGGAGCATCGTGTGCTGCGACACCTTGCGCTCGAATTGGGCGAGCGTCTCGGCGTTCGGCAGCTCACCATACTTCAGCAGATAGGCGACCTCGAGGAACGAGCACTGCTCCGCGAGCTGCTCAATCGGGTAGCCGCGGTAAAGGAGCTCCCCTTTGTCGCCGTCGATGTAGGTGATCGTTGAGCGGCAGCTGGCGGTCGACAGAAAACCCGGGTCGTAGGTGAAGACTTTCGCCTCTGAACCGAGTTTGCGAATGTCGATCACCTCGTTGCCGTAGGTCGGGGTCATTATCGGGAACTCGTAGCTCTTCCCGTCGATGGTGATGGTTGCTTTGCGTTGTTGCGTCATCGTCTCTACTCCAGACTGGTTTGTCTCACCTCCCGGTTGCCCCAGGAGTTCCACGGTATGGCGGCGATGAACCGCCTGAATCTTGGCAATCAGTGCGCCCCAGTCGGCCCGGGGTGGTGCGTGGGTGCCGTTGATCAGCGGCCAGAGCTCGTGGTCTTCGAGCGCAAGGAGCTCGTCGAGCGCCGCGAGTTCGGCATCATTCAGCTGATCAAAAGTCTCGGCGAGAAAGGGACGGAAGACGAGGTCGAGCTCCAGGAGCGCCCGGCGGCATCGCCAACGAATCCGTCCCCTCTCCATGACCATCTCCTCACACCATCCGCGAAACCATCAGATCCTTGATCTTGCCGATCGCCTTCGTCGGGTTGAGATGCTTCGGACAGACGTCGACACAGTTCATGATCGTGTGGCAGCGGAAGAGCCGGTAGGGGTCGTTGAGGTTGTCCAACCGCTCATTGGTCGCCTGGTCACGCGTATCGGCGATGAAGCGGTACGCGGCAAGGAGCCCCGCAGGACCGACGAACTTGTCGGGGTTCCACCAGAACGACGGGCAGGAGGTCGAGCAGCAGGCGCAGAGGATGCACTCGTAGAGACCGTTGAGCTCGTCGCGATCCTGCGGCGACTGGAGCCGCTCGCGTTCCGGCGGCGGATCGTTGTTGATCAGGTACGGCGTGATCGAATGGTACTGCTTGAAGAACTGGGTCATATCGACGATCAGGTCGCGAATCACCGGCAAACCGGGAAGTGGCCGCAACACGATCGGTTGCTCCAGCGCGTCGATGTCGGTGAGGCACGCTAGCCCATTCTTGCCGTTGATGTTCATTGCGTCCGAGCCACACACCCCTTCGCGGCAGGAGCGGCGAAACGCGAGCGAATCGTCTTTGGCCTTCACCTTCACCAACGCCTGCAGGAGTTTCTTATCGGTTGGTTCGATCTCCACCGAAATATCCTGCATGTAGGGTTTTTCGTCCTTGTCGGGATCGTAGCGATAGATCCGGAAATGGACCACGCGGTTACTCATAGCCAGGCTCCTTCTCGATCAGTAGGTGCGCTTCGCGAGCGCGATCGGCTGGGTATCGGGGTTGAGCGGTTGCAGGTGGACCGGCTTGTAGGTCAACCGATTGCCGTCGCGATACCACAGGGTGTGCTTGAGCCACTCTTTGTCGTTGCGGCCGTTCGGGAACTCCGGAGTATCGGGGCAATCGTCCCGCACATGCGCCCCGCGCGACTCTTTGCGGGCCTCTGCCGAAATCATCGTCGCTTTGGCCACTTCGATCATGTTTTCGAGCTCAAGCGCCTCGATCCGCGCGGTATTCCACACCATCGACTTATCGTTGATGAAGGTGTTCTTCACGCGCTCCTCGACTTGCAGAATCCGCTCGACCCCCTCTTTGAGAAGGTTGGCGAAGCGGAACACCCCGGCGTGCTTCTGCATCGTCCGCTGCAGGTCAAGGAGAACGTCGGCAACCGGTTCGCCGGTGGTCGCGGTGTTGAGGCGGTTGATCCGCTCCAGCGACCGATCTGCCGCGTCCTTCGGCAACGGTTTCAACCGCAGGTTGCCGCTCTGAATGTCTTCGATCACCGTTTCGCCCGACGCCTTGCCAAAAACGAGGAGGTCGAGGAGCGAGTTGGTACCCAAGCGGTTCGCCCCATGGACAGACGCGCACGCGCATTCGCCTGCGGCGTAGAAACCGACCACCGGCACCTCGAGGTTCTCCCCTTTCGGCACGACCACCTGCCCTTTGTAGTTGGTGGGAATCCCGCCCATCTGGTAGTGAACGGTGGGAACCACCGGGATCGGTTCGTTGATCGGGTCGACGCCGGCAAACTGGATCGCAATCTCGCGGATTCCGGGCAGCCGCTTCATGATCGTTTCGGGCGGCAGGTGGGTGATGTCGAGCAGCACGTAATCTTTGTTCGGCCCACAGCCGCGCCCTTCGTTGATCTCGGTCACCATCGCGCGCGACACGACGTCACGGCTCGCGAGGTCTTTGAGGTTCGGGGCGTAGCGCTCCATGAAGCGCTCACCGTGGCAGTTGCGCAGGATCCCCCCTTCGCCACGCACCCCTTCGGTGATGAGCACCCCTGCGCCGGCAACCCCCGTGGGGTGGAACTGCCAGAACTCCATATCTTCGAGGGGAATCCCAGCGCGCGCGGCCATGCCGAGCCCGTCGCCGGTGTTGATGAAGGCGTTCGTCGACGAGTAGTAGATCCGGCCGGCACCACCTGTGGCGAAGATCGTCGCTTTCGCGTGGAAGATCGCCACCTTGCCGGTCTCCATCTCCATCGCCGTGACCCCTAGGACGTCACCGTCGGCGTCACGGATGAGGTCGAGCGCCATCCATTCGACGAAGAACTGCGTCCGGGCCCGCACGTTACGCTGGTAGAGCGCATGGAGCATCGCGTGGCCGGTCCGGTCGGCTGCGGCGCACGAACGCATCACCGGCGCTTCACCGTAGTTCATCGAGTGGCCGCCAAACGGACGCTGGTAGATCTTCCCTTCGTCGGTCCGGTCAAAGGGCATCCCGTAGTGCTCGAGCTCGATCACCACTTCGTTCGCCTTGCGGCACATGAATTCGATCGCGTCCTGGTCACCGAGCCAATCGGACCCCTTCACGGTGTCGTACATGTGCCAGTGCCAATGGTCGGGCGTGGAGTTCCCCAGTGACGCCGCAACCCCCCCTTGCGCGGCAACGGTATGCGACCGGGTCGGAAAGACCTTGGTCAGGACTGCCGTGCGCAGCCCCGCTTCGGCAAGCTGGAGCGCAGCACGAAGCCCTGCCCCCCCGGCACCCACGATCACGGCATCAAAAGTATATTTTTCGACATTCATCTCACAACCCCCAAAGCACACGCGCCACCCACGCCAGGTAACCGATCAGCGCCATCGCGGTGGCGACATGGAGCGCAATCCGGAGACCCAACGGCTTGATGTAGTCCATCCAGATGTCCCGCACACCGATCCACGCGTGATAGCAGAGCGAGGCAAAAAAGAGGAAGGTCAGAAACTGCATCAGCCGCCCGGAAAAGAGCGCCGTCCAGTGTTCATAGGTCATTGCCGGGAGCGTGAGCGCCGCAAAGGCGAAAATGACCGTGTAGAGCGCCATGTAAGCGGCGGTAATCCGCTGCACCAGCCAATCTTTGACGCCGTAATGGGCGCCAACCACCAATCGCTTCACCATAGCCAGATCCCCAAAATCACCGTGAGCGCCAAACTCACCATCAACACCACCCGAGCGCTTTGCCGCGCAGGCTCCAGCTCCACCCCCTTGTGGAGATCGAGCAAGAGAAAGCGAATCCCTGCGCAGAAGTGGTGGAGATAGGCCCAGAGGAGCCCCCACAGAATCAGCTTCACGAACCAATGACCGACAATCGCTTTATAGGTGGCGAAGGTCTCGGGCGAAGTAAGGCTCAGATCAAAGAGGTAGATCAGAAAGGGCAAAAAGAGAAAGAGTCCGGCTCCGCTAATGCGGTGCAGGATCGAGACGATCCCGGGCAACGGCAACCGAATCTCTCGCAGATCGAGAAATTTCGGCCGCTTCTTCACTTGGGTCTGCATCATCATCTACTCCCCAGGTTGGACAACTTGAGTGCCCGGCAGGCACCCCCCCAAAAACCGATCAGGTGAGTTCATTGTAGTAGTGGTACGACTCGGTCGCATAAAAACCTTTGCGCCACTCGACTGGGCGATCGTTATAGGTGTAGGTAACCCGTTCGACGAAGAGGAGCGGCGAGCGCTCGGCCACCCCCAACGCCTCGGCGGTGACACGGTCGGCAGCAACCGCCTTCAACCGCTCCTCGGCACGCACCATCCGAACGCCAAAGCGGGTCTCAAAAAAGCTGTAGAGCGACCCGCGCCACTCCTTGAGGGCATCGAGAGAAAACGATTCAAAGAGTTCTCCCGGCAGATAGATTTCGTCGAGCACGAGCGGCTTTTGCGCAAAGCGCAGCACCCGGCGAAAGATCACGATCGGCGAGCCGAGCGGAATTTGCAGCACGCGCGACGCCTCTTGCCCCGCTTTGGCGCGCCAGCAGTCGAGCGGAACGCTCGTTGCCTGCACCCATTCGCCGTCATCCCGCCGCAACCTTAGAAAGCGGTAGAATTGCCGCGGGTCACTGTGCGAAACGACAAAGGTGCCTTTTCCTTGTTTGCGCACCAGGAGATTCTCAGCGACGAGTTCATCGATTGCCTTGCGCACCGTCCCTTGGGAGACCCCAAAACGGACCGCCAGCTCTTGTTCGCTGGGGATCGCCTCACCCGGACGCCACTCCCCCTGCTCCAGCGACTGGAGGAGCAGCCCCTTGATCTGGCGGTAGAGCGGAGAGAACGCAGGTGACGATGCCATAGGAGTGATTGAATCACAAAAAACGGGCGCTGTCTACCATGTCTTCTATCTTATATATGACATAAAAGACAATTGACAGATTCAACCCACACGCCTATCATAACGCACATTCTGTCCATCTGTTCCAACCACGCAAAAGGGAGTCAACCATGGCCAAAGCCCCCGTTCGTGTCACCGTCACCGGTGCAGCCGGTCAAATCGGTTACAGCCTGCTCTTTCGCATCGCCGCCGGCGAAATGCTCGGTCGCGACCAACCGGTGATTCTGCAGCTCCTCGACCTCCCCCAAGCGCAGAAAGCTGTGCAAGGGGTGATGATGGAGCTCGAGGATTGCGCTTTTCCGCTTCTTGCCGACATGATCGCAACCGACGACCCGAGCGTCGCGTTCAAAGATGCCCAGGTGGCGCTCCTTGTGGGTGCCAAACCGCGCGGCCCCGGGATGGAGCGCAAAGACCTCCTTTCGGAAAACGCCAAGATCTTCACTGTGCAAGGCGCGGCGATCGGGCAATACGCCGACCCCAACTGTAAAGTGCTCGTCGTGGGCAACCCGTGCAACACCAACGCCTACATCGCGATGAAGACCGCGGAGAAGTATGGTCGGGTACCGGCGAAGAACTTCACCGCGATGCTGCGCCTCGACCACAACCGGGCGCTCGCGCAACTGGCGAAGAAGACTGGCCGTCCAGTGACCAGCTTCAAACACCTCGCCGTCTGGGGCAACCACTCCCCGACGATGTACCCCGACTACCGCTTCTGCACCTCAAACGGCGAGTCCGTCAAAGACCTGATCAACGACGAAGCGTGGAACCGCGACGTCTTCATCCCGACCGTCGGCAAGCGGGGCGCAGCGATCATCGAGGCGCGCGGGCTCTCCTCGGCAGCCTCGGCAGCGAACGCCGCAATTGACCATGTGCGCGACTGGTGGCTCGGCTCCAACGGCGAGTGGGTGACGATGGGGGTTCCTTCGGATGGCTCCTACGGCATCCCCGAAGGGATCGTCTTTGGTTTCCCCTGCGTCTGCGAAAACGGCGAATACCGGATCGTTCAGGGGCTGCCAATCGACCCGTTCTCGCAAGAGCGGATCGCGAAAACCCTTGCCGAGCTCGAAGAAGAGCGTAACGGTGTGAAAGACCTGCTCGGGTCATCTCAAGCCTGAGCAAGCGCTCCGCGAACGCCCCTACTCAAGGAACCCCAAACGCTGGGCGAGGGGCGTTCGCTGCGCTATCATTAGGGGGCGTTCCCGTAGGGCCTCATGCCATGAATCGATCGCCCCAGATGGATCCTGCTCTGCTCCTCTTTGGCGCGACACGCCGCCCACCCCTTCTCCCGGTGGTGGTCCACTACTGCGGCCAACCCCGCTTCATGGAAAAAGCGCTCGCGCTCCAAGCTGAGCTCGGACCCCGCTTTGACATCGTCTTTGACCTCGAAGACGGCGCCCCCGTCGGTCAAGAGGACGAATACGCCCAATTGGCGCGCTCCTATGTCCTGAGCGACGCAAACCGCTTCGGCCGCGTCGGCGTGCGGATCCACGATCGCACCCACCCCCACTGGTGGCGCGATCTGACCACTCTGCTTCCGGCGACCGCCGAGCGGATCGCCTTTGTCACCCTCCCTAAGGTCCGCTCGGTCGACGATATCACCGTGGTTGCCGACGCGATTGCGACGCTCTGCCGCACCGCCACGCGAACGCCGCCGCTTCATGTGCTCATCGAGACCCACGGCGCAGTGCGGGATGCCTATCGGATTGCCGCCCACCCGCTCGTCGAGTGCCTCGACTTCGGCTTGATGGATTTCGTCTCGGAGCACCTGGGTGCGATCCCCGTGGCAGCAATGCGCTCGCCGCTCCAGTTCGACCACCCGCTCATCCGCCGCGCGAAATGCACCGTCGCGGCTGCGGCCCACACCGCGGGCAAGGTCGCGGCCCACAACGTCTGCGTCACGCTCGACGACCCTGGGAGCGCCTTTGCCGACGCGCGCCGCGCCCGAGATGACTTTGGTTTTACCCGGATGTGGAGTATCCACCCGAGCCAGATCACCCCAATTATCGACGCCTTCACCCCCGATCCCGCCGAGATCCGTGAAGCCGAACGGATCCTCACTGCAGCGATGGCGGCGCAGTGGGGACCGATTCGCGACCATGGGCAGCTTCACGACCGCGCCTCGTACCGTTACTACTGGATGGTGCTCGCCCGCGCCCACCAGGTGGGCGTTCCCCTCCCCGAACCGTTTGCCCACTGGTTCACCGCTGCGGGTTAGGAACAAAAGATGTTCTCGGTTCCCAGCTTCCCCTGTGTACGCGCGCTCCGCCAACCGCTCGTCAAGGCATTCTCTTGGGCGTTGCTGCTCCTTGGCGCTTCTTCTCCGGCACTCGCCCAGCAATCTTTTGATGAGACCGTTTCGCGCGAAGCGTTGCAGCGGTGCCTGCGCGACCTGAAGTCGGCTGCGGCCGCGCGCGGGGTACCGACACCGCTCTACGAGCGCCTCACCCAGAGGCTGGCCCCGGAACCACGGGTGTTGGCGCTTCTCGATCGCCAACCCGAATTCGTCACGCCGCTCTGGCAGTACCTCGCCCAGTTGGTCGACCGCACCCGGGTCGCCGAGGCGCAGCGCGCTTTGAGCGACAACGAGCTGCTGCTGCGCCAAATCGAGCGCACCTACGGGGTCGAAGCAGAGCTCCTCGTCGCCTTTTGGGCGGTCGAGAGCAATTTCGGCCGCAACTTGGGGCGGTTCGACCTCATCCAGTCGCTCGCGACCCTCTCCTGTTTTGGGCGGCGGCAAGAGTACTTTCGCGGCGAGTTCCTGACGCTCACCGAGATCATCGCGCAGGGGGAGATCACCACCCTTCCCCCCCGCGGTTCGTGGGCGGGGGCGTTTGGCCAGACCCAGTTCATGCCCTCGACCTTTGCCGCCTATGCGGTCGATGGCGACGGCGACGGGGTGCGCGATCTCTACGGGTCGCTCGCCGACATCTTTGCCTCGACGGCCAACTTTCTCAAACGCTCCGGTTGGCGCTACCGCGAACCGTGGGGCGTCGAGGTGCGTCTCCCCGCCAACTGGCAGAGCACCGCAACCGGCAGGACAGTGAAGCGCCCGACGCGGGAGTGGCTCGCGCTGGGGCTCACCCGCGCCGACAACGCTCCGTGGGACTTGACCCAGCTTCCCGAGCGGGCGGCACTGCTGCTCCCGGCAGGGAGTGCCGGACCGGCGCTGCTTGTCTTTCCCAACTACGACGCCCTCTACCGCTACAACGCCGCAGAGAGTTACACGCTTGCGGTGGGGCTCCTCTTTGACCTCCTCAAGGACCCCGCGCGCGCAGCGCGTTTTGACCCGAAGCAGCCCTTCGCCACCCCGTGGCCGACCGACGAGCCGCCGCTCACCCGAAGCGAGATCGAGCGCATTCAAGAGCGGCTTGCGGCGCTCGGCTTTGACCCCGGACCGGTCGATGGAACGCTGGGCAACGCCACCCGCGAGGCGTTGCGCCGCTTCCAGGTGACCTGCCTGGGTGACGCGGCGGCAAGCGGCTGGCCCGATCACCGGACCCGCGCCCAACTCCTCTCCGAGACGCCTTGCCGTACAACGGAGTTGCGGTAAAGGGGTGTGCACCCCGTCGTCAGAGGGGGTACATCTCCCGGACCCGCGCTACCACCTCTTGCACCTCGTTCGAGCGCGCGTCGCGCGCCACCTCTGCCACCGCCGCGAGCGCCGTTCCCCGGTGGGGATCGCACCAATGGACCGCCTGCTCGAGGGCCCGGGCAAGACGCGCCGCAACGAGCGGGTTACTGCGGTCCAAGCGCAGGACCACCTCGCGCCACCATGACCAGGCGAGCTCACCGGCTTCCACACAGACGGGCAGGTTGTGGGCAAAGAGCGCAAGCACGAGGGCATAAACCTTGTTGGGGTTGCTCCAACGAAATGCGGGGTGTTCGGTGAGCATCTGGACCCGGCGGAGGATCGCCTCCGCTCCTTGCCCCTGCCACGGCCAACGGGTGGCGTGGCGCTGGAGCCACTTGTCGCTGACGATCGCATCGCCCTCGTAACGCACGGCAAATGCGGCGAGGTACTTTTCGGCGACCGCGGCGTCGGGGTGGGCGAGCGCGGCGTCGACCACCGCGAGCCGGTCGCTCAAATTGTTCGCCTCCTGCCAGCGCACCTCGAGCAGCGACGCAACCTGTGCCGGCAACTCCCCTGTGCGCTCCTCGCCTGAGCGGATCGCGAGGAGCTTCAACAGCCACGCGGTCAGTGCCCGGCTTCCCGCCGCGCGCGGCTCGTAGCGGTAAGGACCAGTCACGGTGTGGCGCGCCACCAGCGAGAAGAGGATCTCTGGAGGAGCAATTCTCGCGACAATCCGCCACCAGGCCATGAGGCGGCGGCGGATCAGGAGCGGGTCAAGCGGCCGCGCCGCCTCGTCGCGCACAATCGCCTCGGCTGGCGGGGCAAGGAGGCGGACGCGGAAGTGGGGGTCGAGCGTCTCGTCGCAGAGCGCCTCCTGCCACGCGGAGCAGAAATCGTCGCCCCACTCGGCGGCGAACTCCCCCTCGGTGACGAACGGCTGCGCGGCGAGCTGCAACGCCTCCCCCGCCTGCCAGCGGTTGAACGGGTCGGGGTCAAAGGCGAAGCGGCGCAAGAGCCAGGCGATCGGCTCCTGTCCGTCAGCTTCCCCTGCCCAACGCACGCGCACCGGCGCCGAGAAGCCGCGCAGCAGCGACGGCACCGGATCCTCCTCGCGCCTGATTCCCCCAATCCGCCACCGCTTGACCGCCCGGTCAAGCACCAATAGCGCACTCTCCTCGTCACCTGCCGACGGCGTCGCCTCACTTTCCCCTTCAGCAGTCGCGACAAAGGGTAGCGGCCTTCCCGCTTTGCCGATCCACCCGACGCGCACCGGGATCACGAGGGGTTTTGCCGCAACGTCCCACCCCGCGAGCCGCTCTTCGAGGGTGAGTTGCAACGCCTCCCCCTCCCAACGAATCGTCGCCACCACCTCGGGGGTTCCAGCGGCGTCGTACCAGTGGAGGAACGGGGTGAGGTCGCGGCCGTTCGCATCGGCCAGCGCCGCGACGAAATCTTCGCACGTCACCGCACTCCCGTCGTGGCGGGCGAAGTAGGTGTCGAGCCCCCGGCGAAACCCTTCCTCGCCCAGCAGCGTATGGAGCATCCGCACCACTTCGGCCCCTTTCTCATAGACGGTTGCGGTGTAGAAGTTGTCGATCGCGCGGTAGCGGCGCGGCCGCACCGGGTGGCGCATCGGCCCGTCATCTTCAGGGAACTGCACCGCCTTCAACGTCGCGACATCCTCAATACGCTTCACCGCCCGTGCTGCGCGCGCTTCAACGGGGTGACGCGCCATCGCCGCGAGGCGATCGGCGGAGAACTCCTGATCGCGAAAGACCGTCAACCCCTCTTTGAGGGTCAGTTGGAACCAGTCGCGGCAGGTGACGCGGTTCCCGGTCCAGTTGTGGAAATATTCGTGGCCGACGATCGCCTCGACGTTGGCGTAGTCGGTGTCACTGGCTGTTTCCGGGGAGACCAGCACATATTTGGCGTTGAAGAGGTTGAGCCCCTTATTCTCCATCGCCCCCATGTTGAAATCCTCGACCGCGACGATCATGTAGCGGTCGAGATCGAGCACGCGGCCGAAACGCTGCTCGTCCCAGCGCAGCGCCGCCTCGAGCGACTCGAGCGCCCAACCGGCACGGTCGCGGTGGTGCGCCGCAGTCCAGACCTGCAGCAGCGCCGAGCGCCCGTCGGCGAGCACTACCCGCTTTTCGGTCGCGACCAGATCGGCGGCAACCAGGGCAAAGAGGTAGCTCGGTTTGGGAAAGGGGTCGTCCCACACCGCGTAGTGCCAACCGTCGGGCAAATCGGCCGTCGCGACCAGGTTGCCGTTCGAAAGGAGAACCGGATAGCGCCCCTTCTCGGCGCGCAGCCGCACGCGGTAGCGGGCGAGCACATCCGGGCGGTCGATGAAGGGGACGATGCGGCGAAACCCCTCCGGTTCGCACTGGGTAAAGAGTCCGCTCGACGACTGGTAGAGCCCTGAGAGGGCGCTGTTTGCCGCGGGGTTGAGGCGCACTGCGGCAACGACCCAAAGGCGGTCGGGGAGTGCGCCGCTCACCGTCACGCTGCGTTCCCCCTTCCGCACCTCCCCCACCGGCTCCGCCCCCGCTTTCGGCTGCAGGGCAAAATCGACAACCGTCGCTGTGTCACACGGCCATGCAGTGAGGGTCTCGAGCGTCACCGCGGAAAAGTCGCAATCAAGCTGAAGCGCTTCACCCGCTGCTCCGTTCGTGCGCGCACAGGAGAGGATCGCGGTCACCTCGGTCGCGGTCGGTGCAAGCGCGAAATCGAGAAAAACCTCGACCACCCGCCATGCGGGCGGGCGATAATCCTCGAGCGCCACTTCAGCGATCGCCCGCTCCTCTGCCTCTTCGCGCCAAAGCGCTTGTTCCTCTTCTGCTGCCATCTATTGCACCTTCCAATCCCAATAGACAATTCGCGTCTTGGCCAGACGGTCGTGCAAAAAAAGGGCGTCGGGATCCAACCACGACCAGAGGATCCCGATCCCGGTCATCACACTGGGCCATGCCAGCAGAAACCGCAGCAGACACTGTCCCCAGCTCGGGGGGCGGCCATCGGCCGAGAGGATCCGCAGCTTCCACGTCTTCATCGCCAGCGTCGCACCACGTTTCCGCCAGTGCCAGACGAAGTAGAGCGCAAGGAGCGCAACGAGGTGAACCCACAAAAGCCACCCTGGGGGCGTAACGTGGGCAACGACGCCCACCACCACCCACGGCAGGAGCACGCCACCGCCCACCACACCGATCAACAACAGAAGTTCGTAGAGCATCGCCGCCACGCGGCGGCTGCGCGTGGCCAACACCGCTTGGGGGGGAGTACCTTCGCTCACCTGCGCAAGACCTTTATGACCCAGAACCGATTATGCCCTACCCGATGGGGATTGACCAAACGCGTCCGAATCGTTAAGGTTACGGGTTTACCCGTACGCTCATCAGCAAGGAACACTTCGATGCAACGCACCGGCGCAGAGATCGTCATTCGCAGCCTCCAAGAGGAGGGGGTTCGCTTTGTCTTCGGCTACCCCGGGGGGGCGGTGCTTCACATCTACGACGCGCTCTTCCAAATCAATCAGGCCGAACCGGAGCGGGAGATCCGCCACATCCTGGTGCGGCACGAGCAGGCAGCGGTCCATGCCGCCGACGGCTACGCGCGCGCAACGGGCGAGGTGGGGGTGGCGCTCGTCACCTCGGGGCCGGGGGCGACCAACGCCGTCACCGGCATCGCCACCGCCTATATGGACTCGATCCCGGTGGTGATCCTTTCGGGGCAGGTCCCCACCCCCGTCATCGGCGAGGATGCGTTCCAAGAGGTCGACACCGTCGGGATTACCCGCCCCTGCGTCAAACACAACTTCCTGGTCAAAGACGTCACGAAGCTCGCCGAGACGATCAAAAAGGCGTTTCACATCGCCCGCACTGGCCGGCCTGGGCCGGTACTCGTCGACATTCCGAAGGACATTACCGCGCAGCTCACCGACTTCCACTATCCGAAGACGGTCGCGATGCGCTCCTACAATCCGGTGGTCAAAGGCCACCCAGGGCAGATCCGCAAAGCGGCCCAAGCGCTCCTGCAAGCAAAGCGCCCGATGATCTACACCGGCGGCGGGGTTGTCCTCGGCAACGCTGCGCCGGAACTGCGAGCGGTGGTGAAGCGCCTCGGCTACCCGATCACCCAAACGTTGATGGGGCTCGGCGCCTTTCCCGCGAGCGACCCGCAGTTTCTCGGCATGCCCGGCATGCACGGGACCTATGAAGCCAACATGGCGCTCCACTACTGCGATGTCCTCCTTGCCGTGGGCGCCCGGTTCGACGACCGCGTCGTCGGCAACGTCCCCCACTTTCTGCAAGAGCCGCGCACGATCATCCACATCGACGTCGACCCGAGCTCGATCAGCAAACGGGTGCCCGTCGATATTCCGATCGTCGGCGACGTCAAAGCGGTCCTCGCTGACCTCCTTGCCGCGCTCGATTCACTCGACGACCAACCCGACGCCGCGGCACTCGCCGCCTGGTGGCAGCAGATCGACGCGTGGCGCGCGCGCAAGTGCCTCGCCTACACGCCGAGCAACGAGGTGATCAAACCGCAGTTCGTGATCGAGAAGCTCTGGGAGGTCACGAAGGGGCAGGCGATCGTCACCTCGGACGTCGGGCAACACCAGATGTGGGCCGCACAATACTACCGCTTCGACGAACCGCGCCGCTGGCTCAACTCGGGCGGCTTGGGGACGATGGGGGTGGGGCTTCCCTACGCGATGGGGGCCAAACTCGCCTACCCCGAGATGCCGGTGGTCTGCGTCACGGGCGAGGCGTCGATCCAGATGTGCATCCAGGAGCTCTCGACCTGCAAGCAGTTTCGCTTGCCGATCAAGATCGTCAACCTCAACAACCGCTACCTCGGGATGGTGCGGCAGTGGCAGGAGCTCTTCTACAGCGGCCGCTACAGCGAGTCCTACATGGATTCGCTTCCTGACTTTGCCCAACTCGCGCGCAGCTACGGCCACGTCGGGATCCGCGTCGACCGCCCGGAGGAGGTCGTCCCGGCGCTCGAGGCGGCGTTCACCACCCACAAAGACGACCTGGTCTTCCTCGACATTCAGGTCGACCCGCGCGAAAACGTCTACCCGATGATCCAGGGCGGCAAAGGGCTCACCGAGATGATCCTCGGCTCGGAAGAACTGTAAGGACACAACCCATGAGACACGTGATTGCACTGCTGGTGGAAAACGAAGCGGGGGCGCTGTCGCGCATCAGCGGCCTCTTCTCGGCGCGCGGCTACAACATCGAATCGCTCACCGTCGCGCCCACTGAAGACGAGACGCTGTCGCGCATGACGATTGTCACCACCGGTTCGGACGAGATCATCGAGCAGATCACCAAACAGCTCAACAAACTGATCGACACCGTCAAGGTGGTCGATATCTCCGAGGCGCCCCACATCGAGCGCGAACTGATGATGGTCAAGGTGCGCGCCGTCGGAGCCGATCGGGAAGAGATGAAGCGGCTCGCCGACATCTTCCGCGCCCGCATCATCGACGTCACCAGCACCACCTACGTGATAGAGCTCACCGGTGACCAGCAAAAACTCAACGCATTTCTTGCCGCGATCTCCCCCGGACTCATTCTCGAGACGGTGCGCAGCGGCGTCTGTGGGATCGCCCGCGGCGAGCGGATCCTGAAAGCGTAGTCAAGACCGTTTTATGACCATGTTTGACAACCAGAAGGGGTAACCATGAAAGTCTATTACGAGAAAGATGCTGATCTCTCCCTCATCAAAGGGAAAACCGTTGCGATCATCGGCTACGGGAGCCAAGGGCACGCCCACGCCTTGAACCTCCACGAATCGGGGGTAAAGGTGATCGTGGGCCTGCGCCGCGGTGGCGCCTCGTGGGGCAAAGCGGAAGCGGCCGGCCTCACGGTGATGGAGGTGGGCGACGCCGTCAAGCATGCCGACCTCGTGATGGTGCTCCTCCCCGACGAGGCTCAGCCGGCGGTCTATCGCCGCGACATCGAACCGAACTTGAAGAGCGGCGCGGCGCTCGCCTTCGCCCACGGCTTCAACATCCACTACAACCAGATCGTCCCCCGCGCCGACCTCGACGTCATCATGATCGCCCCGAAAGGCCCGGGCCATACGGTTCGCGCCGAATACCTCCGCGGCGGCGGCGTGCCCTGCCTCATCGCCGTCCACCAAGACCAGAGCGGTAAAGCGCGCGACCTTGCCCTCTCCTACGCCGCTGCGATCGGCGGCGCGCGCGCCGGGGTGATCGAAACCACCTTCCGCGAAGAGACCGAGACCGACCTCTTCGGCGAGCAGGCGGTCCTCTGCGGCGGGCTGGTTGAGCTCGTCAAAACCGGGTTCGAAACGCTCGTCGAAGCGGGTTACGCCCCTGAAATGGCCTACTTCGAGTGCCTGCACGAGTTGAAGCTGATCGTCGACCTGATGTACGAGGGTGGGATCGCCAACCTCAACTACTCGATCTCGAACAACGCCGAGTTTGGTGAATATGTCACCGGCCCCGAGGTAATCAACGACCAGTCGCGCGCCGCGATGCGCGCCGCGTTGAAACGGATTCAAACCGGCGAATACGCCAAATCGTTCGTCCTTGAGGGGCAGCTCAACTACCCCGTGATGACCGCGCGGCGACGCCTCACCGCGGAGCACCCGATTGAGCAGGTCGGCGCGAAACTGCGCGCGATGATGCCGTGGCTGACCCAGCACCGTCTCGTCGACCAGAGCAAGAACTGATCACAGCGCCGCACCCTCGTTGCACATCGCGCGAGGGTGCTCACGCACCGCTCCCCTCTACCCACAGCCGATCGCGGTCGGCGTGAAGGGTGACCTGAGGGGTAAGCGGAAACGATCGCGGTTTCCGCCCGCGCGCTCCCGTGAGCTGGCGAAGCGCCTCGGATAAGCGCTCAGCAGGCGGGGGCTGGTGGTGGTCGTGGTGGATCGCCCAGCGCAGGAGGTTGCGCTGGCGGTAGTCGGGAAGGCGCGCGAACGCCTCCCGTGCCCACCCCCCGAGCGGATGGGCAACCGCCCGATCGTCGAGCGCCGCGAGGTCGGTCAGACACGCCTGCGCCTCCATCATCAGCGCCGCGGTTCGGACAGTCACACGGTCGAGCCCCGGCCAGAGGCGGCGAAGCTCCGGTAAGAGTTGGTGACGCAGGAGATTGCGCCGCCAGCCGCGGTGCGCCTGCGCCTCGATCTGTTCATTGGTCGGATCCTCGACCCACGGGATACCCGCTGCGATGAGGGCGTCGGTGAGCACTCCTTTTGCGGTCGCAAGCAACGGCCGCCAGAGGGAGAGCACCACCCGCCACCCCTCCCCCGGTGGGTTTGCCCCTTCCATCTCCCCGCAAGCAACAACCGGAAAGCGCTCCCACGGCCGCATGCCTGTGAGCCCACGGACGCCGCTTCCCCGCAACAGCCGAAACCAGAAGGTCTCGACCTGATCGTCGCGGTGGTGTGCGGTTACGATCGTGATCCGAAGCGGCCGATCGTGGGCGTCGCGCCCCACGCCGCACCGGATGAGCGCTTCGCTCCACTCCCGCGCGATCGCCGCCAACGCGCGGTAGCGCGCCGCGCGTGCCGCCGCTTCGAGGCCGAAGCGGGCGACCGTCTCCTCCTCGACGGTCACCCGGCGAACGAAACAGGGGATCTGCCACGCGGTGCACCGGGCGACGCAGTGGGTCACCCACGCGTCGGCTGCCGGCTGTAACCCGTGGTGGATGTGCGCGGCGGCAAGCGGCAGCGGCCGCTCGGCAAAAGGCGCAACGCGCTGCTCGCGCGCCGCAACGAGTGCGGCAAGGAGCGCCGTGCTATCGCTTCCCCCAGAGAAAGCGACGAGAAGTGCGTCGCTTTCACGCTGAGCGGTGTCGACAGCCAACCACGAAAAGCGGGCGGTGCAGAGATTAGGATGCGAGCTGGAATCGCCCATAGGCGGCCAACCGCGCTTCGCGGCGCGCCAGAAGGTCAGTGACCGGGAGCGCTTCGAGTTGGGCGAGCGCTTCAGCCAGGTGCGCGCCGAGGGTCGCGAACATCTCCTCGGGGTAGCGGTGCGCCCCGCCGATCGGCTCAGGAACCACCGCGTCGATCAACCCGAGCTCTTTGAGGCGCGGCGCAGTGATCGCGAGGATCTCGGCTGCGTCCGCCGCCTTCTCGGCGCTCTTCCAGAGGATCGACGCACACCCCTCAGGGGAGATCACCGAATAGATGCTGTGCGCAAGCATCGCAACGTGGTCGCCGACCGCAATCGCGAGGGCCCCACCAGACCCCCCTTCGCCGATGACGGTCACGAGCGTCGGTGTTTTGAGCTGCGCCATCTCGTAGATCGCGCGGCCGATCGCCTCCGACTGGTTGCGCTCTTCGGCATCGATCCCGGGGAAAGCACCGGGGGTATCGACAAAGGTAAAGAGCGGCAAGCGGAACTTCTCGGCGAGCTTCATCAGCCGGACCGCTTTGCGGTACCCTTCAGGCCGCGCCATGCCGAAGTTGCGCCGGATCTTCTCTTTGGTGTCGCGCCCTTTTTGGTGACCGATCACCACACACGGTTTGCCGCGAAAGCGCGCTAAGCCGCCGACCACCGCAGGGTCGTCGGCAAAGTGGCGATCCCCTTTGAGCTCGACGAAATCGGTAAAGAGCGCGGCGATGTAGTCGAGGGTGTAGGGGCGAAGCGGGTGGCGTGCCACCTGGGTGGTCTGCCACGCGTCGAGCTTACGGTAGAGCTCTTCAAGGAGCTTGCGCGCCTTCTTCTCGAGCTTTTCGATCTCGTCCGAGAGGTCGACGCTGCTCCCCTCTTGCATCCGCCGCAGCTCGCCGATGCGCTCTTCGAGTTCGACCACCGGCCGTTCGAACTCGAGAAATACGCGCTTCATCTCGTTCATCGCTCGCGCACCCCTTACCGCGGGGGAATGTAGATCGTCGCTTCGCCTTCGACCACCACCGTCTCACCGACAAGGCAGAGCGTCTCGAGGATCACCCGCCGTTTTTCGGCAATAACCTCTTTGACCGTGACGCGGGCAACGACAGTATCGCCAATATGGACCGGCGCGCGGAAGCGCAACGTCTGGTTCATGTAGATCGCCCCCGGGCCGGGCAGTTTCGTCCCGAGCACCGCAGAAATCAAAGCGGCTGAGAGCATACCGTGGGCGATCCGCTCCTTGAAGGGGGTCTGCGCAGCGAATTCGGCGTCGAGGTGAACCGGGTTGGTGTCGCCTGAGACGCCCGCAAAGGCGAGAATGTCGGCTTCCGAAACGGTGCGGCCGATTTCGGCGACCATCCCCGGTTGGAGGTCAGTGATGTCGTACCCCAAGCTCGCGGAGAAGTTGCGTGCCATCGTGGGATCCTTCGAAAAAGGCGATGCGCCATTCTACCACGCGGCTTCCGCGGGGGTGCCCCGGAGGGGAGGCAGCATGCCCAACGCATGCTTCACGATGCAAACGCCTTATCGCAGCAAAAGTGATAAACTTTTCTTACCCACACCAAAGAAAAAGGAGACGATCGTGCAGTTTTCTCGCGGTGATCTTTTTGGCGGATTGACGGCTGGCGTTGTCGCGTTGCCGCTGGCGCTCGCGTTCGGGGTCGCTTCGGGCGCCGGCGCCCAAGCAGGCCTCTATGGCGCGGCGATCCTCGGTTTTTTTGCTGCGCTCCTCGGCGGAACGCCGACGCAAATTTCGGGGCCGACCGGGCCGATGACCGTCGTCTTTGCCGCTGCGCTCACCTCACTCGGCGGCAATCTCGACGCGGCGATGATGGTGGTGCTGCTGGGCGGTTTGGGGCAGATCGCGCTCGGGGCAATCAAGGCGGGGTCACTGATCCGCTACGTCCCCTACCCCGTGATCTCGGGCTTCATGTCCGGCGTCGGGGTGATCATCATTCTGCTCCAAACCGGACCGTTCGTCGGTGCCCCGAGCTGGAAGAGCCCGCTCGAGGCGATCACCCACCTGCCCCTGTTGCTCGAGCGGTTCAATGGGGCGGCCTTTGCCCTGGCGGCAGCAACGCTCGCACTCGTCTTCCTGATGCCAAAGCGCATTGCCCGCCTCGTTCCGCCGCCGCTCACCGCGCTTGTCGTGCTCACCGTGCTTTCGGTGGCGCTCGATCTCGACGTTCCGCGCATCGGCGCGATCCCGGAGGGGTTGCCGCAGTTCCATATGCCCACGTTCGTTACGGGGTATGAGCGTCAGATTCTCCTCCTGGGCGTCACGATGGCCCTCTTGGGGACGATCGACTCGCTCCTCACCTCGCTCGTCGCCGATTCGCTCACCCGCACCCGCCACCAGCCCAACAAGGAGCTCTTCGGCCAAGGGGTGGGGAACGCCGTCTGTGCCTTTTTCGGCGGACTGCCCGGAGCGGGCGCGACGATGCGGACCGTGATCAACATCAAAGCCGGCGCGCAGACCCGCCTTTCGGGGATCGTCCATTCGCTCTTTCTCTTTGCGCTGCTTCTCGGCCTCGGGCCTCTCGCCGCCTATGTGCCGCTGAGTGTCCTTGCCGGGATCCTGATCAAAGTCGGGATCGACATTCTCGACTACCGCTTCCTCAAGGTGGCGAAGTACGCCCCACGCGACGAACTGCTCGTCGCCCTCGCGGTCTTTCTCCTCACCGTCTTTGTCGACCTGATCATGGCGGTGGGGGTGGGGATCGTCATGGCGCTGATTCTGACGATTCGCCGGCTCAAAGAGATGGCGGCAATCGAGATCACGCCGGGGACGATCGAAGGGGAGGTCGAAGGGAACTTTCGCCGTTTGGTCGCCAAGGGCCCGCTCTTCTTCGGCTCGGTGGTCGAGCTGATGAACAAAGTGGACCAAATCTTCGACTTTCGTGGGGTGCTTTTCGACCTGCGTGAGGTCACCTTCTTCGATTTGACCGCGCTCTTTCTCATCGAGGAGATGGCAGAGCAGGCAGTGGGCGAAGGGTTGCGGGTTGCGGTGCTCGTCTCCCCGGAACAGGCCGAGAAAATCGCCGGAATGAAGCTCCCCGGGCTCGACCCCTCGCGCCTCTTCACCGACCCGCTCCAGGCGGAGCTGATGTTGCGCGCCCCCAACGGCCAAGCGTCGTGACACCAGTGGTCAGTGCGCCCCCAATCGGGTAGACTTCGTTCCTCAACCACCCACGACGAGAGGACCGCTGGATGAGTGATTCCGCAACACCCAAGACCTGGTCGGGACGTTTCGCTGAACCGGTTGCCGAACGGGTCAAGCGCTACACCGCAAGCATCCCCTTCGACTGGCGGCTGTGGCGTCACGATATCGCCGGGTCGCTGGCCCATGCGAAGATGCTCGCCAAGCAGGGGATCATTTCGGCAGAGGATCTCGCGGCGATCGAACGGGGAATGGCGCAAATTACCGCTGAGATCGAGCGGGGGGAGTTCACCTGGTCGCTCGACGATGAGGATATCCACCTCAACATCGAACGGCGGCTCACGGCGCTCATTGGCGACGCGGGCAAACGGCTCCACACCGGCCGCAGCCGCAACGACCAGGTCGCTACCGACATCCGGTTGTGGCTCCGCGACGCGATCGACGAGATCCGCAAGGGGATCCGCACGCTGCAGCGGGCGCTCTTGGAGCTTGCCGAAGCGCACGCCGCGACCCCGATGCCCGGTTTTACTCATCTCCAGGTGGCGCAACCGGTCACCTTCGGCCACCACCTGATGGCCTACGTCGAGATGCTCGAGCGCGACTGGGAGCGATTCACCGACTGCCGTCGCCGCACCAATCGCCTGCCGCTGGGTGCCGCGGCGCTCGCTGGTACCACCTACCCGATCGACCGCTGGGCGGTGGCGCAGGAGCTCGGCTTTGAGGAGCTTTGCCGCAATTCGCTCGACGCGGTGAGCGACCGCGACTTCGCGATCGAATTCCTCTCCGCGGCGAGCCTCTTGATGATGCATCTGTCGCGCTTCTCCGAGGAGCTGATCCTCTGGATGACCCCCCGCTTTGGCTTTATCGACCTTGCCGACCGCTTCTGCACCGGCAGCTCGATCATGCCGCAGAAGAAAAATCCCGACGTTCCTGAACTGGTTCGCGGCAAAACCGGTCGGGTCTACGGCCACCTGATGGCGATGCTCACCCTCATGAAGGGGCAGCCGCTTGCCTACAACAAGGATAACCAAGAGGACAAGGAGCCCCTTTTCGACACCGTCGACACCGTGGTCGATACCCTCGCGATCTATGCCGAGATGGTTGCCGGCATTCGGGTGAAACCCGAAGCGATGCGCGCCGCGTTGCGCGAAGGGTTCGCGACTGCGACCGACCTTGCCGACTACCTCGTCAAGCGGGGGGTGCCATTTCGCGACGCGCACGAGATCGTCGCACGCGCGGTCCGCGTCGCCGAACGGCAAGGGGTCGATTTGGCGGAGTTGCCGCTTGCGACGCTCCAGCAGTTGAGTCCGGTGATTGCGGAAGATGTCGCGGAGGTGCTGACGATCGAAGGGTCGCTCGCGGCGCGCGCCCATATCGGTGGGACTGCGCCGGAAGCGGTCCGCGCGGCGATTGCCCATGCGCGCGCCCGCATCGAGCAGCGGGGGTAGAGGAGAAGGCTGTGAACTGGTCGCGCCTCATCCCGCAGCTCCTTGGCGGGAACGCCCAGGTGCGCGAGGCAGTCGCACTCGGCGGCCAATTCGACCGCCACTGGCGCATCACCCTGAGCGACGGCACCCAACTCTTTGCAAAGAGCGCACGAGCCACGGCTGCCGACCGTTTCGCTGCCGAAGCCGACGGCCTTGCCGCTTTGGCCGCGTGCGGTGCGGTGCGCATCCCTCGCTGCTTCGCGCAGGGGGTCGATGACGAGGCGGGTGAGGCGTTTCTGCTTCTTGAGTGGCTCGAGCTTCAGCCCCTTGCGTATGAGCTTGCTGAAGAGGCGGCACGTGCGATCGTCGCGCTTAACGAGGCGGTCGCTCACCCTGACCGCTTTGGCTGGCACCGCGACAACTATCTCGGCGCAACCCCGCAACAGAACGGCTGGGAGCCCAACTGGGCCCACTTTTTTCTCGAACGCCGGATCAAACCGCAACTCGCGTGGGCCGTTGCAAAAGGGTTTTCCCGCGCCGCGGCGCAGCGGCTCGAGGAGGCGCTCGCCGGGCTACCGGCCCTCTTTCTCGAATACGCGCCGCGGCCGGCGCTCTTGCACGGCGACCTCTGGCATGGCAACATCGCCCAGACGCCTCAGGGCGAGGTGGTCCTGATCGACCCAGCGGTTCACCAAGGGGACCATGAGAGCGAACTCGCGATGATGGAGCTCTTCGGCGGCTTTCCGCCGGCGTTCTATGCCGCCTACCGGCGGCTTGCGGGGCTACACCGCGACTACGAGCGGCGCAAACCCCTCTACACCCTCTACCATATCCTCAACCACTTCAACCTCTTCGGCGGCGGCTATGCGCGCGAGGCGGAGCGGCTGATCGCCCGCCTCACGAGCCGCTGACGGCCGCCGCGCACGAACGGCTTACGCGCCGCTCACCACGCCCGCCTTTTTGAGGAGCTCCTGCAGTTCACCGCTTTGGTAGAGCTCGCGGGTGATGTCGCACCCGCCGATGAATTCGCCGTTGATGTAGAGCTGGGGAATCGTCGGCCAGTTTGCATACTCTTTGATCCCCTGGCGGATCGCCTCGTCCTCGAGGACATTGACCGCCAGGTAGTCCTTCACACCGCAGAGGTCGAGGATATGGACGACGGTTGCGGAAAAGCCGCACATCGGGAACTGCGGCGTCCCTTTCATGTAGAGGACGACCGGATGGGAGGCGATCTGTTGGCGAATGGTCTCTTGAATGTCACTCATCGTTGGGCTCCGTTGGGGTAAATCGGTTCTATTTTACTCGTCGTCACGCCGTTTGCGTCCGCCGCTCACCCGCTCGTGGCCGGCGAGATCGCACTGCGTCTGCACCGCCAAAAACCCCGCGTCGAGCAGCAACCCGCGCACGAACCGCCCCTGGTCGGCGCCGTGTTCGACAAGCAGCCACCCCCCGGGGGTCAAATAGCGCGGCGCCTCGGCGACGATGCGGCGCAACATCGCCGTGCCGCTGCGGCCGCCGATCAGTGCCTCTTTCGGTTCGAAACGCAGGTCCCCAGCCGCGAGGTGGGGGTCATTCTCGGCAAGATAGGGGGGATTGGCGACGATGAGATCGAAGTGGTCGTCGCCCAAACGGGTATACCAGTCGCTTTCGACGAACGAGACGCTCGCCCCCAGCCGCTCGGCGTTCTTGCGCGCCACCGAAAGCGCCGCGCGCGAGCGATCAACAGCGACCACTTCGGCGTGCGGGAGTTCCAACGCCAACGTGATCGCGATGCAGCCGCTCCCGGTGCCGAGGTCGAGGATCCGCAACGGTTCGCCGCCACGCTGGTCGGCTACCGCCAACGCCACTTCGACCAACGTTTCGGTGTCGGGGCGGGGGATCAACACCGCGGGGGTGACGAGAAAAGAGCGGCCGTAGAATTCCCGCTCCCCCGTCAAATAGGCGACCGGTTCACCAGCAACGCGGCGCGCCACGAGCGCGCAAAAGCGCTGCCACGCGAGCTCTGGCAACGGCCGTTCCGGGTAAGCCAGAAGTGTCGCGACCCGCAAGCCCGCCGCATGGGCGAGCAACACCCGCGCTTCCAAGGGATCGATCCGCTCGCGTGCCCAGCGCAGCGCCTCACCCAACGTGGGCGGCGGGGTCACCACCGTCTGCTTAGCCATGGGGCACCTCGTACCCCTCAGGAGAGCGGACCGTTTGCGCCGTTTCAGCCACCCGAGGACTCCTCCAACGCAGTGAGCGCCTCGAGGCGCGCCTCCCGCCGCAGCGGTTCGATCAACAGGTCGAGCGCCCCGTCGAGAATCTGCGGGAGCTGATAGAGGGTGAGTTCGATGCGGTGGTCAGTCACCCGCCCTTGGGGGAAGTTGTAGGTGCGGATGCGGTCAGAACGGTCGCCGCTCCCCAGGAGCTTGCGCCGGGTTGCCGCGGTCGCTGCCTGCTGCTCGGCGCGCTGCCGCTCCGCTAGACGCGCGGCGAGCACCGCGAGCGCTTTCGCCTTGTTGCGGTGCTGGGAGCGGTCATCCTGACACTCGACGACGATCCCCGTCGGCAAGTGGGTGATGCGCACCGCTGACTCCGTCCGGTTAACGTGCTGCCCCCCTGCGCCCGACGCGCGAAAGACATCGATCCGCAGATCTTTGGGGTCGATCTCGGCGACTACTTCGGGGTCCTCTTCAGGCAAGACCGCGACGGTACACGCCGAGGTATGGATCCGCCCCTGGCTTTCGGTGACCGGCACCCGCTGCACCCGGTGCCCCCCCGACTCGAACTTGAGTCGCCCATAGACCCCCTCCCCCGCAATGTGGGCGATGATCTCCTTGAACCCGCCCAGGTCCGATTCGCTCGCGGAGAGCACCTCGACCCGCCACCCCTTCTCTTCGGCGTAGCGCGCGTACATCCGGAAGAGATCAGCCGCAAAGAGTGCCGCCTCCTCCCCGCCGGTACCGGCGCGAATCTCGAGGTAGGCGTTGCGCTGATCGAGGGGGTCTTCCGGGACCAACGCGTCGGCCAAGCGCTGCTCGAGCCGCTCCCGTTCAGCGAGCAGCGCCGCACGCTCCGCTTCGGCGAGCTCGGCCAACTCCGGGTCGCTGCTCTTTACGAGTTGCTCCGCCTCGGCCAGCTCCCGCTCCAGTACAGCAAAGCGCTCCCAGAGTGCGACCGGTTCGACCAAGCGGGCACGCTGCTGCATCAAGACGCGGAGTTTCTCGGGGTCAGCGGCGGTGACGGGATCGGCCAACGCCCGGTCGACCTCGGCGAGTTCGTCGGCCATCGCCTGGAAACGTTCGACCCAGGAAGCTTTCATCGCTCTTCCCTCTCCCAGCCAAAGAGTTGTGGTGCCCAGCGGCTCAACGCCTGTCGTGCCTCCGGAGGAGCCGAACGGAAAAAGGTGGTGGGCGCGTGGAGCCACTTGTTCACGAGCGCGTGGGTGAGCCCCGCGATCACCGCCTCCGGATCGGCCCCGGCGCGGAGTTTCGCAAGCGCCCGCTCCCGCTCGGCCGCCGTCACCGCCTCCGCGTGGGCGCGCAATCGCCGAATGAGCGGCACCATCTCTTGGCTGCTCACCCAGTGGAGAAATTCGCTGAGCCGGGCGTCGATGATCGCTTCGGCCTCCCGCACCGCCTGCGCACGACTCTCCCGCCCCTCCTGAACGATCTGGGCGAGATCGTCTACGGCGTAGAGGAAGACATCGTCGAGCTCCCCCACCTCCGGCTCGATGTCGCGCGGGACCGCCAGATCGACCATCACGAAAGGGCGCCGCCGCCGCACTTTGAGCGCCCGCTCGACCATCCCCAGGCCAATGAGCGGCAGCGGGCTTGCGGTGCTCGCGACGATCGTATCGAACTCAGGAAGAAGCTCCGGCAGCCGCTCCAGCGGAAAGGGCTCGGCGGCAAAACGGGCAGCCAGCTGTTCAGCGCGCGAGAGCGTCCGGTTCACGATCGCGATTCGGCGGGGGCGACCCGCAGCGAAGTGGGCGACGCACGTTTCGATCATCTCCCCCGCGCCGACAAAGAGGACCCGCTGCGCAGCAACGGGCCCGAAGACCCGCTCTGAGAGGCGCACCGCAGCAGCGGCCATCGAGACGACGTTGGCCCCGATCGCGGTACTGCTGCGCACCTCCTTGGCAACCGAGAGCGCCATCTGGAGCACCGTCTGGACATGCTTGCCGAGCGTTCCCGCCCGCTGCGCCAAGCGGAATGCCTCCTTGAACTGACCGACGATCTGCGTCTCCCCCAACACCATCGAGTCCAACCCTGAGGCGACACGAAAGATGTGGCGCACGGCGTGCTCGTCACGGTGAATGAAGAGGTGCGGCGCCACCTGCCCCGCGTCAGCCCGCCGCTCTTTGCATAGCCACGCAAAAACCGCGTGAGGGTCAGAAGCGGCGACGTAACATTCGGTCCGGTTACAGGTCGAAAGGAGCGCCGCTTCGCTCACCCCGATCCCGGCAGCAACGAGCGTGCGCAAGAGCTCTGGCAGCTCCGAAGGGGCCACCGCGAGCTGTTCGCGCACCGTCACGGGAGCGGAATGGTGGTTGAGACCGATCGCGAAAAAGGGCATGGGGGGGAATTATAAGCGAGCGGTCACACGAACCCCAAGCGACGCATTCGGCGCCGAGCAGCAAACAATAGCGCGTTCCTGTGGCACACTTCGCGCTGAACCGATCAGCGCGGGGTGGCACGATGCGCATTCTCCTCGTTGAAGATGACCCGCTCATTGCCCGGGGGCTCACGCAAGCGCTCAAACGCCAGGGTTACGCTGTGGACGCGGTCGCTGACGGCATCGCCGCGGACACGGCACTCGCGACGACCGATTACGACCTCGTGATCCTCGACTTGGGTCTTCCCAAGCTCTCGGGAATCGAGGTGCTCCAACGCCTGCGCGCGCGGCAAAAGACAACCCCCGTCTTGATTCTCACCGCGCAGGATGGCATCGAAGACCGCGTGCGGGGGTTGGATGCCGGCGCAGACGACTATCTGACGAAACCCTTTGACCTGCGCGAGCTCGAAGCACGCGTGCGGGCGCTTACCCGCAGAAGCGCCGCTGCCCCCCCGCAGCTGCGGGTCGGGCGTCTGACCTTTGACGCGACCGCCCGGCGCGCCTACCTCGACCAGGAGCCGCTCGAACTCTCCGCGCGGGAGCTCGCAATCCTCGAGTTTCTCCTCCTTCGCCAAGGGCGGCTCGTCAGCAAAGAGCAGCTCGTCGAACACCTCTGCGGGTGGGAGGAGGAGGTGTCGACGAACGCGATTGAGGTCTATCTTCACCGCCTGCGCAAGAAGATCGACGGGTGCGGCGCGGTGATTCGGACGGTCCGCGGCGTCGGCTACTGCCTGGAAAGCGACCATGCCGTTTCTGATTCCCAAACGGCGCGCTGAACCGAACTCGCTCTTTGGCGAGATCCTCGACTGGATGCTCGCGCCGCTCCTGCTGCTGTGGCCGATCACCATCTTTTTCACCTACCAGATCGCGACCGAAATCGCCCACCGCCCCTACGACCAGGCCCTGGCCGAGCGGGCGCGCCTCCTGATGCGCTTTGTGGCGATCGACGAAGGAAGACCCCACTTCACCCTGCCTGCGCCAGCGCAATGGATGCTCCACGCCGGCAGCGACGCCACGCTCTACTTCGAGGTGCGCACGCCTGAGGAGCGCCTCGCGGGGAACGCGCAGCTTCCCACCCCGACGTGGTTTGCGGACGTCGACGTCCGCTTTCACGACATCGACTACCGCGGTGAACCGTTGCGCCTCGCGACCCTCATCGAACTCAAGCCCCACGCCCACGGGCAGACGCTTGTTGCGGTGCAGGTGGCCGAAACGGTGAAGCAGCGGCACGCGCTCGTGACCGAAGTGCTGACCGGCGTGATGATGCCGCAGTTCATCCTGGTTCCCATTGCGGTCGTTCTGGTCTGGTTTGGCCTCACCAAAGGGCTTGCCCCGCTCAGAAGACTGCAAGAGCACCTCGCGCGCCGCCGCCCTACCGACCTCTCACCGATCGACCCCGAACGGGTGCCGGAAGAGATTCGCCCGCTCATCGAAGCGTTCAACCGCCTGATGGCGCGGCTCGAGGAGAATCTTGCTGCGCAGCGCCGCTTCATCGCCGACGCCGCCCACCAGATGCGCACGCCGATCACCGGCCTCAAGATGCAAGCGGAACTCGCCCGCGAAGCGACCACCCCCGAGGAGCTTCGCGCCGACCTCGAGCGGATCATCATGGCTGCCGAACGGAGCGCCCGCCTCATCAACCAGCTTCTGACGCTCGCACGCACCGAATCGAGTTCGGAGCAGGTCCACCGCTTCCACCCCACCGACCTGGTTCCGATCCTGCGGGAAGCGGTCGCCGACCTCTACCCGAAAGCGAGCCGCAAAGGGGTGGCGCTCGCGCTCGAGGCGCCCGAGGAGTGCCCCCCGGTGATCGCGAACCCGTTGATGCTGGGGGAGCTCTTCAAAAACCTCATCGACAACGCGATCACCTATACCCCGCCGGGCGGCGAGGTCACCCTCCACCTCCTTCAGAGCGACCAGACGCTTTCGGTTGCGGTCGATGACACCGGTCCCGGGATTCCGCCCGCCGAGCGGGAGCGGATCTTCGAACCCTTTGTTCGCCTCCCCGATACGGAGCGGCTGGGCGAGGGGTCGGGGCTGGGGCTTGCGATCGTGCGTGAAATCGCCGAACAGCACCAGGCCGAAGTTCTCGTGACCGATCCCCCGCACGGCCGGGGGTGCCGATTCCTTGTCCGCTTTCGCTGCGCTTCGCTAAAATAGAGAACAAACCCCCATCACAGGAGCACACCCATGGCAGTCAATACCCCAGTTTGCGATTTCGGTTGGCGCGCCGTCGACTTCAACCTCCTGGGCGTCGACGGCAAACGCTACTCGTTGGCCGACGTCCGCGGCGAAAACGGCCTTCTCTTGATGTTTATCTGCAACCACTGCCCCTACGTGAAAGCGGTGCTCGACCGCATCATCCGCGACGCGCGGGAGCTCGCCGCGTACGGGATCGGTTCTGTAGCGATCATGAGCAACGACCCCACCGACTACCCTGAAGATTCGTTCGACAACATGCAGCGCATCGCGCGCGAAAAGGCGTTCCCCTTCCCCTACCTCTGGGACGAGACCCAGGAGGTTGCGAAGGCCTACGGCGCAGTCTGCACCCCCGACTTCTTCGGCTTCAACCGCAACCTCGAACTGCAGTACCGCGGTCGCCTCGACGCCTCGGGACGCCAACCCGCTCCCCCAGACGCGAAGCGGGAGCTCTTTGAGGCGATGGTCCAGATCGCCCAGACCGGTGAGGGTCCGCGCGAACAGATCCCGTCGATCGGCTGCTCGATCAAATGGCGCCAGGGCTGATGACGTCATTCCAACCCCAAGCCGAGGGTACTGTTCCCACCCCGCGCGTCGTCGTGGTGAGCGGCGTCTCGGGGGCGGGAAAGACCGTTGCGTTGCGCGCGCTCGAGGATAGCGGCTTTATTGCGCTTGACAATCTTCCCGTCGCGTTTCTCGCGCCGGTGGTCGAACATATCCTCCACCACGCCTTTGCCACCCCCACCTTTGAGCGGCGCGAGGGGATTGCGGTAGCGGTCGATGTCCGCAGCGGCAGCCTTGAGGCGCTCCCGCAAACGCTTGCGGCGATCAGTGAGCGGACCGGCATCACCCCCCAGGTGCTCTTTCTCGACGCCCGCGACGAGGTGCTGCTTGCGCGCTTCTCCGAGACGCGGCGCGCCCACCCGTTGGCGACGGGCACGATGACGGTCGAAGAGGCGATCGCCACCGAGCGGCGCCTGCTCGAGCCGCTCGCCGCGACGGCGCAGCGCATCGACACGAGCCAGCTGCTCCCGCAGCAGCTCCGCCGCACGTTGCGCGAGTGGCTCCTGCCCGCCGACGCGGCCCGGGCGCCCCTCACCCTCACCTTCGAGTCGTTCGCCTTCAAACAGGGGGTGCCGCTCGATGCCGACATCCTCTTCGACGCCCGCTGCTTGCCCAACCCCTACTACGATCTGGCGTTGCGCCCCCTCACGGGGAAAGACCCGGCGGTCCAAGCGTTTCTCGCCGCACAGCCGCTCGTCCAACAGATGGAAGAGGAGATTGCGGCGTTCCTCACCCGCTGGCTCCCCTGCTACAGCGCCGAGCAGCGCAGCTACCTGACGGTCGCGATCGGCTGCACCGGCGGGCAGCACCGTTCGGTCTATCTCGCCGAACGGCTCGCGGCCCGTTTTGCCCCCTGCGCGCGGGTGCTCGTCCGCCATCGGGCGCTTCCTTAGGCGTGGGGGTGTCGCATCAGGAGGCAATTTTACCCTCAAGCTGGATCCGTACCATCCTGCGCAACTCCGGCACGCAGGAGCCGCATTGCGTGCCACAACCGCGTGCAGCCTGAAGTTGCTGCAGCCGCTCTTCGGCGCTCCCGTGACATTGGGCCAGGGTGGCGAGAATCTCCGACTCTGTAACGTTGAGGCAGGTGCACACCTGGCGACTCCGTTGGCCGCGTGGAGTCAAGGCTTGGGCGCTGGGGGCAAGCAGGGCATGGGCACCGCCGTGGATCGGTCTTTCACTTTGCAGCAGCTCAAGAAGCCATGAGCCGGCGCCCGTATTGCCAGCCACCATAAAGGCCTCGAGGCGAAGATCGCCAGAAGCGTCACGGCCCCTGGTCAGGCGCAGCGTGCGACGTTGTCCCCGCTGCTGATCGACATAACGCAGCGCATCCGCAGCAGCCAGCCCCAGGATCTGCTCAATGGTATCCAGCAGCGCTTTCCCTGGCGGCGCGGGAGCCGCTGCACGCAGCAACACGCCAAGGACACCGCGGTCGTTGGGTTCGTTGCCGAAGGGTACGCAGCTTGCGTAGGAGAACTGCCGCATGAGAGTCCGCAGGGTGACGATGGCGCGGTAGGCGTGTTCAGTGGGCAGCCAGGCTGCACCGAACAAGGTCCATGGCAACGTGACCTTGCGGATTCTGACTGCGGCATGTTTGAGTTCGGGTTGTTTGGAGATCGGACAGAAGACCGAGGTGGTCAAGGTGTTAACGCCGGCCAGCGCCTCGCCCGAGTCGCTGGCGCCGCTGAGAAATTCCTCGCCCCAATGCATGGGCAGGAAGGCCTGCGAGGGGGCCAGCTGTTCGCTGCCCTGCACCGGCAGGAGGATAAAGCCGCGTCGCGAGGCGAGCTCGACAAGGTCCCCCTCCTGCAGCCCCAGCCGCGCCATGTCGCGCGGATGCAACTGCACTGTGGGCTCGTTGACGTGACCAAACAGTCGACCAAGGAGCCCGGTGCGACTCATCCCGTGCCATTGATCGCGCAGCCGGCCCGTGATCAGGCTGAACGGATACCGCGCGTCACGGGGCTCGGCCAGCGGCTGGTAGGTCACGGCCACAAAGCGCGCACGGCCATCGGGCGTGGGGAAGCGGCCGTCCTCGTACAACCTGGCCCGTGGCATTCCCCCTTCGGGGCAGGGCCATTGTTGGGGCGCGCGTTCCAGCTGCCCGTAGCTGAGCCCGGTGATATCCAGGTCACGCCCCCGCGTCGATTCGCGGTGCTCATTCCAGATCTCTTCGGGGCTGCGGTAGGGAAAAAGGGTAGACTGCCCGTTGAGCCGTGAGGGCCAGCGCGCCTCAAGGCGGCGGGCGAAGTCCACCACAATCCGCCAGTCCGGGCGGGCCTCGCCGGGTGGGGGCACGGCCGCCCGAACCCGGCTGATGCGCCGTTCGCTGTTGGTGACAGTGCCCTCTTTTTCCCCCCACGTCGCCGCTGGAAGCAAGAGGTCGGCGTAAGCGCAGGTTGCCGTGTGGGCGTAAGCTTCCTGGACCACGACAAATTCACAGCGCTTCAGCGCCCGACGAACCATCTCCTGGTTGGGCATCGATTGCGCCGGGTTGGTGCAGGCGATCCATAAGGCCTTGATTTGCCCCTGGGCAGCCGCTTCAAACAGCTCGACCGCGGTTTTGCCGGGGGTGTCGGGCAGGGCTTTCACCCCCCACAATTGCGCGACCTCGGCGCGGTGGGCGGGGTTTGACCAGTCGCGATGGCCGCTCAGTAGGGTAGCCATTGCGCCAACCTCACGTCCGCCCATCGCGTTGGGCTGGCCGGTGAGCGAGAAAGGGCCGGCCCCCGGGCGGCCTATTTGACCGGTGGCCAGATGCAGGTTGATGAGTGCCGCGTTTTTATCCGTGCCGCAACGGCTCTGGTTCAACCCCTGGCAGTAGAGCGAGAGGGTTGCGCGGGATTGGGCGAACCAGCGCGCGGCCTGCACGATTGCCTCCGCGTCGAGGCCACACAGTTGCGCTGTCTGACGCGGGGTGAAGTCGACGACCAGCCTTTTCAGGTCGTCAAATCCCACGGTATGGGCAGCAATAAACGGGTCGTCGATCAGTCGTTCCCAGACCATCACATGCAGCATGCCGTGAAACAGGGCAATATCGCTGCCCGGAAGTAGGGGCAGATGGAGATCGGCGAGCTCGGCCGTTTCCGTGCGGCGGGGGTCGGCCACAATGATCTTCAGCGCCGGGTTGGCCTCCTTTGCCTGCTCGATGCGGCGAAACAGTATCGGGTGGGCAAAAGCGGGGTTGGCGCCGGCGATGAAGATCACGTCGGCGTGATCGATGTCGGCATAACAGGCCGGTGGCGCATCGGCCCCGAACGCCTGTTTGTACGCGGCCACCGCGCTGCTCATACAAAGGCGCGAATTGCTGTCGATATGGTTGGTGCCAATCAGGCCGCGTGCCAGCTTGTTGAAGACATAATAGTCTTCCGTGAGCAACTGGCCGGAGATGTAAAACCCCACCGCATCCGGGCCGTGTTGTTCGATGATCTCGCCAAACCGGCGTGCTGCCTCGTCAAGCGCCTCATCCCAGCTGATCACAGATGGTTCCTGACCGCGTGCACAACGGCGCATGGGATGGAGCAACCGGGTAGCGTGGGTTGCCGCGGCGGCGGTAAGATGCAAGGTGCTGCCTTTGCTGCATAGCCTGCCGAAGTTGGCCGGATGATCGGGGTCGCCGCGCACGCCGATGATTTGCGTGCCGGCGGATTCGATGATGACACCACAGCCTACTCCGCAATAGGGGCAGGTCGAGCGCGTCTGCCGAACAGGCGTCGGTGTCATGGGCTTTCCTCGACGGCGTCAGGCACCAGCGCATCGATCTCGTGCGCGGCGAGATAGACGAGCCCGGATTCAACCTTGACCGCAAAGCGCTGGGTACACCCGTGATCGGGCTCGCGGGCGCATCCATCCTCAAGGCCGATGGTCCAGTTGTGGAGCGGGCAGGCGACGTTCGTGCCAAAAACGATCCCCTCACTGAGCGGCCCCCCTTTGTGGGGACAGCGGTTGAGCAGGGCAAAAACCTGGTCATCGGCCGTGCGAAAGATGGCCACATCCGCACCCCTCTTTCGCCGCACCCGACGGGCGCCCAGCTTTGGAATGTCTTCCATGCGGCAGATATAGATCCATTCGCTCATGGGTTTCTCCGCTCAGACCTCAATCGTTTCAAATTGCCGGGCATCGAGCTTTGCCTGCGCAAGCTCCGACCACGGGTCCGGTTCGCCATCGAGAGCGAATTGCAACTGCTCCCACAGGCGTTTGCGACCCTCGGCGTCGTCGAGAATGCGCTTTTTCACGTAATCCATTCCGACACGCTGGACAAAATGGACGGTGCGCTCCAGATACCACCCCTCGAGGCGGTAGAGCTGCAGGAAGGCGCCGGCATATTCCAGGACCTCCTGGGGCGTTTTCACCTTGCAGAGGAACTGGGCCACCTCGGTTTTGATGCCGCCATTGCCGGCGATATAGATTTCCCAGCCGGAATCGACACCGATGATGCCGACATCCTTGATTCCCGCCTCGGCGCAGTTGCGCGGACAACCGCTGACGGCGAGCTTGACCTTGTGCGGCGCGTACATCCGCCACAAGGCGCGCTCGAGCGCTTTGCCCATCTGCGTCGAGTCCTGGGTACCAAAGCGACACCATTCACTGCCGACGCAGGTTTTTACCGTACGCAGGGCTTTGGCATAGGCGTGCCCCGAGGGCATACCAAGATCGCGCCAGACGGCCGGGAGATCCTCTTTCTTCACGCCAAGCAGGTCGATGCGCTGCCCACCCGTCACCTTGACGGTCGGGATCTTGTAGCGTTCCACCACTTTGGCAATGCGGCGCAGTTCGGCGGCGCTGGTTTCTCCGCCCCACATGCGGGGGACCACGCTGAAGGTGCCATCCTTCTGGATATTGGCGTGGGCGCGCTCGTTGATGAAGCGAGACTGCGGGTCGTCTTGCGCCTCTTTCGGCCAGGTGGAGATCAGATAGTAGTTGAGCGCCGGCCGGCAGCTGGCGCAACCGTTGGGCGTGCGCCATTGCAGGTACCGCATGACGGCGTCGATGGTCAGGAGCTTACTGCCGTCGGGCAGCGGGGTTCGGATGGCCTGACGCACCTCCTCATGGCTGAGATCGGTACAGCCGCATATCGCCTTTTTCGATGGGGCCGCCGAATAGTCCCCACCCAGGGTGAGCATCAGCAACTGCTCGACCAACCCAGAGCAGGAGCCACAGGAGGCGCTCGCTTTGGTATGCCGGCGCACATCCTCCAGCGTAAACAGCCCTTTCTCCTTGATCGCCTTGCAGATCGCACCCTTGGTCACGCCGTTGCAGCCGCAGACCTCATCGTCGTCGGCCATCGACGCGGCCTTGTTGTGTCCCTGATGGCCGGTATCGCCCAGGTTGGCCTCGCCGAACATCAGCCGGTCGCGCAGGTCCCGAACATTGCGCTTTTCCCGCATGAGCTTGAAGTACCAGGCACCGTCGACGGTATCGCCGTAGAGGCAGGCGCCCACCAGCCGGTCGTCTTTCAGCACCAGCTTTTTGTAGACGCCACCCACAGGGTCAGAAAGCACAATGGTTTCGGTGCCTTCTCCGCCCATGAAATCGCCCGCGCTGAAGAGGTCGATCCCGGTGACCTTGAGTTTGGTAGAGACCTGACTGCCGCTGTAGCGGGCAATGCCAAACAGCGCCAGGTGGTTGGCCAGTACCTTGGCCTGCTCGAACAGTGGGGCGACCAGCCCGTAGGTCACACCGCGGTGTTCGACACATTCGCCGACGGCGTAGATGCGCGGGTCGGTCACGGTCTGCATCGTGTCGGTGACCACGATGCCGCGGTTGACGTGCAAGCGCATGCGCTCAGCCAGCGCGGTGTTGGGGCGGATACCCACGGCCATGACCACCAGTTGGGCTGCTATCTCCGGTACCGGCGCAGTGCCGGGCTTGAAGCGGACGGCAGCCACCCGGCCGTCTTCGCCACCTACCAGGGCCTCGGTCTGTGCCCCGAGCAGGAACTTCATGCCCCGCTCCTCCAGCGAGCGCTGCAACAACCCAGCAGCGGTTTGGTCCAGCTGGCGCTCCATCAGCCACGGGGCCAGGTGCACGACCGTCACCTCCATACCCCGTTTCAACAGGCCGTTGGCCGCTTCCAGACCCAGCAGGCCGCCGCCAATCACCACCGCCTGCTTGTACTTTGCGGCGGCATCGATCATCGCCTGTGTGTCGGCGATGTCGCGGTAGGCCAGCACTCCGGCCAGTTCCTTGCCCGGCACAGGCAGCAGGATGGGGTTGGAACCCGTGGCCAGGATGAGCCGGTCATAAGGCACCGATTTGGTGGCGCCGCCCGGACCGCTGGCGTGAACCAGGCGGCGGGCGCGATCGACACTGGTCACCGTCCAGCCGGCGTACAGGGTGATGTGGTGCTGCTCGTACCACGACCAGTCGTTCAGGATGATTTCATCCAGGGTCTGTTCGCCCGCCAGCACCGGCGACAGCATGATGCGGTTGTAGTTGGGGTAAGGCTCGGCGCCAAAAACCGTGATCTCGTACAGGTCGGGTGCCAGCTTCAGAAGCTCTTCCAAAGCGCGGACGCCCGCCATGCCGTTGCCGACCATCACCAACCGCGGTGGGCGGATGTCGGTTGTGCCGGTCCGGGAGGGGGAAGGATGGTTCATACAGCCTCCTTTTCAACGTGCCGTTGTCTCGTGTAGAGAAAGTCGATCACCGCCTTGCGGTAGCGCAGGTAGTCCGGATGGTCGGCCAGCGCCACGCGGTTGCGCGGGCGAGGCAGTTCGACAGGCAGGATCTCGCCGATGGTGGCGGCAGGGCCGTTGGTCATCATGACGATCTTGTCGGACAGCAGCACCGCCTCGTCGACGTCGTGGGTCACCATCACCACCGTGCTGCGGGTGCGGGCGACAATTTCCATCAGCTCGTCTTGCAGCCTGGCGCGGGTGAGAGCATCCAGCGCGCCGAAAGGCTCGTCCATCAAAAGCACTTTGGGCTCCATGGCCAGCGCGCGGGCAATGCCCACGCGCTGTTTCATGCCACCGCTGATTTCGCCGGGGCGCTTGTGTGCCGCGTGACTCAGCCCCACCAGTGCCAGGGCAGCTTCGGTGCGCGCTTTCAGTTGGGCTTTGGTCTCGGCAGGGGCGCCTGCACGCCCCCGGCCAAATACCCGCTCAACGGCCAGATAGACGTTGTCGAAACAACTCAGCCACGGCAGCAGGGAGTGGTTCTGGAACACCACCGCCCGCTCGGGCCCGGGACTGGCAATTTCACGGTTGTCGCACAACAGGGTACCGGTTGTCGGGGTGGTGAGTCCGGCAATCAGGTTGAGCAGGGTCGATTTGCCGCAGCCCGAGTGACCGATGAGGGCGACAAACTCACCCTTGGCAATGGTGAGATTGATGTCGCGCAGGGCGGTGAAGGGCCCCTTTTTGGTCTTGAAGGTCTGGCTCACGCCCTGGATCTCGATGTACTTGCTGGCGTTCATGATTTCACCTCGTCGTAGGTGAAGGCCGAAGCCAGTTTGATGAGCGCAAACTCCAACACCAGCCCCACGATACCGATGACGAAAATCGCGACAATGATGTTCTTCACGTTCAGGTTGTTCCATTCATCCCAGACCCAGAAACCGATGCCCACGCCACCCGTCAACATTTCGGCAGCCACGATCACCAGCCACGCGGTGCCGACAGCAAGGCGCACGCCGGTCAGCATGTAAGGCAAAACGGCGGGAAAGAGGATCCTGGTCATGATCTTCCATTCGCTGAGGTCCAGCACCCTGGCCACATTCAGATAGTCCTGCGGCACCCGCTGGACCCCCACCGCCGTGTTGATGATCATCGGCCAGATGGAGCAGATAAAAATGGTCCAGATGGCTGCCGGATGGGCTCCCTTGAAGACCAGCAGACCAATCGGCAGCCACGCCAGGGGTGACACGGGGCGTAGTAAGCTGATGATGGGATTGCACATGCGGCGCAAAAATTCGGAACGCCCGATGGCAAACCCCGCCGGGATGCCGATCAGCGCCGCCAACCCAAAACCAGTGGCCACCCGCTGCAGGGATGAGAGCAGATTCCAGCCGATGCCCTGATCGTTAGGGCCATTGCGGTAAAACGGATCGGCAAAGACCTGCACTGCCTGCTGCCAGGTCTCTATTGGGTTTGGGATGGCGCTGCCGGAACCGTTGGCAACCAGCGCCCAGACAATGACCAGCAAGCTCAGGCCCATGACTGGCGCCATGATGCGCATGGCCAGTTCCTGGCCGTCAACTCGTTGCGATCTCACGGATGACGCGACGGCTTCAGGTGCTTTACCTTGCAACGTCTTTTCGCCTCCACTGTCACCGCATTTGTGGTTATCCTGCTCAGGAATCGAAGGTCCGGGAGATACGCATCCCCCGGAAGTTGATACGCCCGTATGCTTTATACTACTGAGGACAACGCTGCTAACCATATTGGATCTCCTGACTGAAGTTTTGGCGAGGTGTCGCGCCAGTCACACTTTGATAGCGAAACTGTCAGCGTATTTGGCAGGATCCTTTCCATCCCAAACCACACCATCGATCAGCTTCGACGTACGCATTTCGCTATTTGGCAAGGGTGTTTTAGTTTCAGCGGCGGCATCCTTGTAAATAGCAATCTGGTTAATCTGTTTTGCTACTGTGAGATAATCGGGATGGTCTTTCAACAAACCCCAACGCTTGTGTTGCGTCAGAAACCACATGCCGTCGCTCAGATAAGGGAAATTCACCGCACCGTCGTTATAAAACTTCATATGATTGGGGTCGTCCCAGGTCTTACCCAGACCGTTCTGGTAGCGACCCAAGATGCGATCGATGATGGCATCGACGCTGGTGTTGATATAAGCTTTCTGGGCCACCGTCTCGGCCATCTTCGTCTTGTTCTGCAAACTGGCATCGATCCAACGGCTCGCCTCCAAAATGGCTGCCGTAACGGCACGCGCGGTATTGGGGTATTGCCGTACGAAGTGAGCCGTCGTTCCCAGCACCTTTTCAGGATGGTCTTTCCAAACGTCCTGGCTGGTCGCTGCGGTCACCCCGATGCCGTCGAGGATCGCGCGGTGGTTCCAGGGCTCGCCCACACAGAAGCCGTCCATGTTGCCGACCCGCATGTTGGCCACCATTTGCGGCGGGGGCACCACGATGGTTTTCACATTCTTGAGGGGGTTTACCCCCGCGCTAGCCAGCCAGTAGTAGAGCCACATCGCGTGGGTGCCCGTGGGGAAGGTATGGGCAAAGGTATACTCACGAGGTTCGCGCTTCATGAGCGCCACCAGCCCCTCGAGCGTGCTGGCACCCTTGTCGGCCAGCTTTTTGGACAGCGTCAGAGCCTGACCGTTGTTGTTAAGGGTCATCAGCACAGCCATCTCCCTCTGAGGTCCAGCCGTACCCAGATGCACCCCGTACACCAGGCCATAGAGCACGTGGGCGAAATCAAGCTCGCCGCTGAGCAGCTTGTCGCGTACCCCAGCCCAACTGGCTTCCTTGCTGGGAACGATCTTTACACCGTACTTCTGATCGAAGCCCAGCACGCTGGCCATGACAACGCTTGCACAGTCGGTCAGTGGGATAAAGCCGATCTTGATCTCCTTCTTCTCGGGTGCGTCCGAACCGCCAGCCCATGCCAAGTGGCTGAGGTTGGCTAATAGCGAACTGCCAACCACCGCAGCGGCCCCAGTAAGCAGCTTACGACGGCTGCTACTGACCGGAGAGGATTTGGCAGTGACAGATGAAGATTCCAAGGTTGCGTCTGAACCAGAGATTGTTGGGTGCATGGCTTCACTCCTAGAAAGAATCCCAAGGCAAAAAGCTTCTCTACTTTTCATCTAGCAAATTGCGTGCCAGGTATTGTCCGAGCTTTTTCCTAACCGGAGCCAGGCGAATACCACTGAGTTTTTAAAAAAATGGAGCAAAAAGGTGCGCTTGGTTTCCAAAGTGTGCATACTCTGCACAGTTTGGGTGCGCGCTCAATCTGACAAATGATAGGATTTCGGGGTATTGTCCCAAGTGACACCGACCATACCCCAATGGTCAAAGCGTATGCTCAACTGACACTCAAAAAAACACCCCTTGCCGACAAACAGCAAGGGGCAACGAGACACAGAAGAGATGCTTTCTTAGAAATTAATATCGATAGGCGCTCTCGCCGTGGGCAACGATGTCGAGCCCTTCGCGCTCCTCATCCTCTGCCACCCGCAAACCGCCCGTGATGAGCGCCGTGATCTTGTATGCGGCGAGCGAAACCAAACCGGACCACACCAGGGTGACGATCACCCCTTTTGCTTGGATCACGAGCTGGGTGGCGATCGCAAAATCGGCACTGCCCGTTCCCCCCAGTGAGGGAGCGGTAAAAACGCCAGTCAGCAGCGCACCGACGATGCCGCAGACGCCATGCACCCCGAAGACGTCGAGGGCGTCGTCGACACCGAGCAACCGCTTCAAGCCATTGACCCCCCACAACCCGGCCATGCCGCCGACGGCACCGATCACCAGCGCCCCCATCGGCCCTACCGTCCCCGCCGCAGGTGTGATCGCCACCAACCCGGCCACCGCCCCCGACGCGCCGCCGAGCATCGACGGTTTCCCTTTTAGCATCGCCTCGCCGAGCAGCCACATCAGGATCGCTGCAGCCGTAGCCAACAACGTGTTGAGGAAAGCGAGCGCCGCCGTGCTGTTCGCTTCGAGTGCGGAACCGGCGTTGAAGCCGAACCAACCCACCCAGAGGAGCGACGCGCCCACCATCGTCAGGGGGAGCGAGTGGGGCGTGAGCGCCTCGCGACCGTAGCCGATCCGTTTGCCGACGAGGTAGGCACCGACCAACCCGGCGATTCCCGCGTTGATATGGACCACCGTCCCTCCGGCGAAGTCGAGCGCCCCATCCTTAAGGAGCCACCCCCCCGGCCCCCAAACCATATGGGCGATCGGCAGGTAGGCAAAGGTGAGCCAGAGGGCCGTGAAGATCAGCACCGCCGAAAAACGGATCCGTTCCGCAAAACCGCCGACGATCAACGCAGCAGTAATTCCGGCGAAGGTCCCCTGAAAGGCGACGAACGCGAATTCGGGCAACTTCACCCCTTCACTGAAGGTATCTGCAACGCTTTCAACCCCCACCCCGTGGAGAAAGAGTTTGGCCAACGAGCCGATCCAGGGGGTGCCTTCGGTGAACGCGAGCGTATAACCGTAAATGGCCCAGAGGACCACGGCCAACGCAAAGGTGGTCAATACCTGCATCAACACCGATAGGGCATTCTTGGCCCGCACCATCCCGCCATAAAAGAGGGCAAGTCCAGGCGCGACCATCATCAACACCAAGAGCGTTGCCGTGAGCATCCAGGCGACATCGCCTTTATTGACCATCTCCATTGCTACTCTCCTTTCACACTGTTTCGCTCAAGCCCAGGATCACAGGGCCGCATCATTCGTTTCGCCGGTTCGGATCCGCACCACCTCCTCCAGCGGCATCACGAAGATCTTTCCGTCGCCGACTTTGCCCGTTCGCGCCGCTGCGACAATCGCATCGATCACCTGATCGAGTTGCTCGTCTTGCACCGCAACATCGATACGTACTTTGGGCAGAAAATCGACCACATACTCCGCGCCGCGGTAGAGCTCGGTGTGCCCCTTCTGCCGGCCAAATCCTTTGACCTCGGTCACCGTCAACCCCGATACACCGACTTCGCTCAACGCTTCGCGCACTTCGTCGAGCTTGAACGGCTTGATGATCGCACTAACCATTTTCATGAAGAGCTCCTTTCGTGAATCAACCCCTTCTGACACACACACACATCGACGCACCCAAACGGAGCACGCGATGCACCTAATCGTGGCAGCAATTGCTCACCTGTTGAGCACCCCTTGCCACCAGGCCCGGTAGAGCGTGGCAGCGGTCTCGGTGAGCTGCGGCAAAAATTCCGGGATCGCCGCGATGATCTCCGCTGGCGTCTGCACCGCTGGGCTCGGTGCGGCCCCCTCTTTCTCCCACTCCGCGCACCAGCGGTGAATCATCTCTTCGGTCATCTCAACGTGACACTGCAACGCGAGATGGGGACCGAGCGCAAAGGCCTGGTTGGCACAATGGGCACTAGCGAGCCACCCCTTTGCTCCGGGAGGAAGCGAGAAGGTCTCGCCATGCCAGTGAAAAGCGACGAAGCGCTCGCTGCCCCCCAGCCACCGCGCCCCCTCTTCGCGGTCGGTCACCCACACCGCACCCCAACCGATCTCTTTCGTCGGATTGCGAACGACACGCCCCCCCAACGCTTTCGCGATCAGCTGTCCGCCCAGACAGTGGCCGATGAGCGGCACCCTTAAAGCTACCGCGCGACGGAGCAGCGACAACAACGGTGGAATCCACGGAAGAGGATCATTGACACTCATCGGTCCCCCCATCAGGCACCAGCCGTCGTACCGTTCGGGATCGTCTGGAAGTCGATCGCCCTCATCGACCGCAATGAGATGCGTTTCACCCCCTTGCTGGGCGACGAAATCGGCAAAGGTCCCCGGCCCTTCCTGGGGAGAAAAGCGTACAATCGCAATCTCTTTCATCTGATCTCCTCGAAGTGATCACCGTCTCGTCGAAATAAGAGCAAGATTCATGCCCGATTCTCTGGCGCTCCAGTGGTTGAAGCTCGAAAGCTGCACGTCAACCAACGACGTCGCCGCGACCCACGGCGCGAGCCTCGCGCCTGGAGCCTATCTCGCCGTCACAGCTGAGCGGCAGAGCGCGGGGCGCGGTCAGCAGGGGCGCCGCTGGACGATGCCCGATGGCGCGGGAATCGCCTTTTCGGTTGCGACACGCCTCCCTTTTGGGCAGCCGCTCGAGGGGCTGTCGCTCGCGGTAGGTGCGGCGCTTGCCGAACGGCTTGAACTCCTGGAGCTCCCCGTTCGCCTCAAATGGCCCAACGACCTCTTGATCGCTGACCAGAAACTCGGCGGCATCCTCGTCGAAGCCCAGTGGCGTGGTACAGAACCGCCGCTCGTTGTCGTGGGGGTGGGGATCAACCACCGCGCAACGCCCCCGCTCGACGCGAGTGACCCATGGACGCTCCCCCCGACAGCGATTGCGCACCATCTGGCGCTCGTCCCCCCGGCAGAGACATTGACCCAGACGCTTGTGGGCGCGGTGGTCGAGGTGTTCGAGGATTACCGCCGGGGCGCAGGTTTCACCCCGTGGCGCGCGGCGTGGTGGGAGCGCGCAGCGTGGCGCGACCGCTGGCTGCGCCTCTCGAGAAATGCCGACGCACCCGGTGAGACGCTCGTGCGCCTCACCGGGGTCAATGAAGACGGGGCGCTTGAGGTGACGACGCCGGCCGGGAGCCCGATGACGTTACGCACGGCAACCGCTCGGCTCCGCCCCGTGCCGCTCCTTCTGGACCTCGGCAACAGCCGCGGCAAGTGGTATTGGCGCGACGACGCCCAAGGGGCATTCGCTTACGATCCGGCATCTCTCGACGCCTGGTGGCAGAAGCTCACCCCCCACCTCCCATTGATTCGCGAAGCGGTGGGGGTGAGCGTCACCGAGCCGAGCTTACGCGACGCAATCACTGCGCGCTTCGCGGTGCACGCGATCCCTTGCCGCTGGATCGCCACGACGGCCCACGCGTGCGGAGTCACCAACGGCTACCGCAACCCGCAGCAGCTTGGGACCGATCGCTGGGTTGCGGCGATCGGCGCCGTGATCCTCGGTCAGCTTCCTGCGGTGATCGTCGGATGCGGCACGGCGACTACCCTCGACTGGATCGACGAGACGGCGACCTACCGCGGCGGGGTGATCCTTCCGGGCGTCTCCCTCATGTTCGACGCGCTCGCCCGCGCGACAGCCCAGCTGCCACTCCTCGACCCCCAAACGGTGATGCCGCGCCTTGCGGCAACCTCCTTCCCCCCCACCGATACCGAAATGGCGATCACGGGCGGCGTCCTCTTCGCGCACAAAGGGGCGATCGCCGCGTTCGTTGCTGAGGCTGCCGCCCGCTCCAAGCGCCCTCCGCACGTCATCCTCCACGGAGGCGCAGCGCCGCTCATCGCACCCCACCTAGACTTCCCCCATGAGGTGCGCGATAATTTGCTGTTTTTAGGGCTGGCAGCTCTCTCCTGCTCGCCCGCCGCCACACCCCCCATCCACCACAAGGAGACGCCATGAGCACACCGACGCGGATTCTTCTGCCCGAAAACGAGATCCCCACCCATTGGTACAACATCGTCGCCGACATGCCCAACCCGCCGTCACCGCCCCTTGGGCCCGACGGCAAACCGGTCACCCCCGAGCAGATGGGGGCGATCTTCCCGGGGCCGCTCCTTGAGCAGGAGATGAGCTCCGAGCGCTGGATCCCGATCCCGGAGGCCGTTCGCGACGCCTACCGCATCTGGCGCCCGTCGCCGCTGGTGCGCGCCGTTCGTCTCGAGCAGGCGCTCGGCACCCCCGCAAAGCTCTTCTTCAAGTATGAGGGGGTCTCCCCCTCCGGGTCCCACAAGCCCAACTCGGCGGTGCCGCAGGCCTACTACAACCAGTTGGTGGGGATCAAGCGGCTCACCACGGAGACCGGTGCAGGACAGTGGGGGAGCTCGATCGCCTTTGCGGGACAGATGTTCGGGCTCGACGTCCGCGTCTACATGGTAAAGGTGAGCTACGAGCAAAAGCCCTACCGCCGCATTCTGATGCAGACGTGGGGCGCCGAAGTCTTCGCCAGCCCCTCGCCCCACACCCAAACCGGCCGCGCGATCCTGGAACGCGATCCCGACAACCCCGGCTCTTTGGGGATCGCGATCTCCGAGGCGGTGGAGGAGGCAGCGAGCCGCGCCGACACCAACTACACCCTCGGCTCGGTGCTCAACCACGTGCTTCTCCACCAGACGGTGATCGGGCTCGAGGCGAAGAAGCAGTTTGCGCAGCTCGGGCTCTACCCCGACGTGATCTTCGGTCCGTGCGGCGGCGGTTCGAGCTTTGGCGGCATCGCGTTTCCCTTTTTGGCGGACAAGATCGCCGGCGAAAAGCGGGCCGCGAACCTGAGGTGCGTTGCGGTCGAACCCACCTCATGCCCCACCCTCACCAAAGGGGTCTATGCCTACGACTTTGGCGACGCCTCGGGCTTCACGCCGCTCATGAGAATGTACACCCTCGGGCACGACTTCATGCCCCCCGGGATTCACGCCGGAGGGTTGCGCTACCATGGCGACTCGCCGCTCGTCTCCCAACTCTACCATGAAGGGTTGCTGGAGGCGGTCGCGGTTCCGCAGGTGGCCACCTTCGAAGCGGGCGTCCTCTTTGCCCGCTGCGAGGGGATTCTGCCGGCGCCGGAGTCGTGCCATGCCATTCGCGCCGCGATCGACGAGGCGCTGCGCTGCAAAGAGACGGGCGAAGCGAAGGTGATCCTCTTCAACCTCACCGGTCACGGCCACTTCGACCTCGCCGCGTACGACAAATATCTGCGTGGGGAACTCGAAGATTACGAATACCCCGCTGAGGCGGTTGTTGCGTCGCTCGAACACCTCCCGAAGGTGGCGGCCCCGGCCGCTTGAGGCAGAGCGCCCGACGGCTGAGGAGACTCCTGCGCGATGCGTTTTGCGATCGCCCTGCTGCTCGTGATCAACGCGCTCTTGGTCGCGGTCCAAACCGGGATCGTCAAGCTCCCGGAACCGCCGCGTCCGCAGCCGATTCCTCAGCCGCTCAGAAGCGACGCGCTCCGGTTGGTGCGTGCCACCGTCACTGAATACGGTAACAAACGGGGGGAACCCTCTGCTTCCTCAGGGCCAACCGACCGCCCAGAACCCTCTGTCGCAGCCGCGGATGCTCCCTCACCCCAACCCCCGAGTGGAGCGGCTCCCCAGTCGCCTCCACCCGGTCCCGCCTCTGGGTCCGACGCTGGTTCCGACGCCCCGGGAGGGGCTGGCCGACCTCCCTTGGCCGCAGCGCCAGAGGCACCCCAGCCCCCGTCTCTGCCCGCCTCTTCCGAGGCACCTTCCTTGGAACCCTCCGCCACACCCCCCGCCCAACAACCGAGCGCCCCTCCCAGCGCTCCACCTGCTACCCCTGCAGCTCCTCCGTCTGCGCCCACCCCCTTCCCCCCGCCCAAAGCGGTGATCCTCTGCCGGCTCGCGGAGATCGATCGGGAGCGGGTGCACATCGCCCAGGAACTGGCGCAGAGTGTCGGCGGAGTTCGCTTGGCGATCGCCCGGGAAGCGGCTGTCGACGCGTGGTGGGTGACCACCCCCCGTCAAGCGAACGAGAAAGCGGCGCGGGCGCTCGCCGAGACGCTGCGTCAACAGGGGGTGAATGACCTCTTCATCATTCGCGACCCGGGGCCCCACCAGTGGCGGATCTCGCTCGGGATCTTCCGTACCCGCGAGCGCGCCGAGCGGCTGGTTGCCGAGCTGCGTCGCCGGGGTGTGACGGCGGTTGAGCTGCTGCCGCGCGAGCGGTCGCCAAAGGTCACCATCACCGTGGAGGGGGCTCAGCCGCTCGTCGACCGCTTCCTTGGGCGCGCGCGAGCGCGTCTTCCTGAGGTCACGTGGCAGGAGTGCGCGCGATGAAACCTTATCTCGTGGGGCTCACCGGCGGAATCGGCTCGGGGAAGAGCACCGCGGCACACCTCTTCGCCGAAGCGGGTGCCGGGGTGATCGACACCGACGCGATCGCCCACCGCCTTACCGCACCTGGAGGCGCCGCGATCCCGGCGATTCGCGACGCCTTTGGCGACGCGGTGGTGACCGCCGAGGGGGCACTCGACCGGGCGGCGATGCGGGCGCTCGTTTTTCGGGACGCAACCGCACGCAAACGGCTCGAAGCAATCCTCCACCCGATGATCCGCGGGATTGTCGGCGACGAGATCACCGCGCTCGCCCCCCACCACCCTTACCTGATCCTGGTTGTCCCGCTCCTTGTCGAAACGGGGGCCTACCAGGCGTTGCTGGACCGCATCCTCGTCGTCGATTGCCCAGAGGCGCTGCAGATTGCGCGCGTCAAAGCGCGCTCAGGGTTGCCGGACGAACAGATCGCCGCAATTCTCGCCGCTCAGGCGCCGCGCGCCGTGCGCCTTGCTGCCGCAAATGATGTCATCGACAACAGCGGCGACCTTGAGCACCTGGCGCGTCAAGTGGCGGACCACCACCAGCGCTACCTGAAACTTGCCGCGGGGGAGCGATGATCTGTTTCGAATTCCCCCTCACCGAACAGGTGCGCACGTGGCTGAGAATCGAAGCAGCGTGGCTCCGCTGGAACCACTTCGCGTCGGCGAGCGACCCCAACGACCACCACGCCGCGCTGATGACCCTCTTTGAGTGCGTCGATATCGCGAGCCGGGGGGACCTCAAAAGACACCTCATCGCGACGCTCGAAAGCGAGCTCACGGCGTCTTCCGAGTCCGCCGATTCGCCCCCACAACGACCTCGCCGCCTCTCGGGTGCCGAGCGTGCCGCCCGGGTGCTCCCTGTGATCGAGGCACTTCGTCACCAACCGGGGCGCATCGACCACCAGATGCGCAGCCAGCCGCTTCTCAACGCCCTGCGTACCCGTGCCCACGTCTCGGGCGGCGTCTGTGGGTTCGATCTCCCCACCTACCACTTCTGGCTCAACCAGACGGCAGAAAAGCGTCGTGCCGACCTTGCGGCATGGGCCGAACCCTTTGCGCCACTCACCAATGCCGTTGCCTGTGTGCTCGAACAGCTGCGCGCCCAGAGCGAACCGCAGACGCTTATTGCGGCAAACGGCTGCTACCAACGGACGCTCGACGGAACACTCCCGCGCCTCGTGCAGGTCTGGGTCGACGCCGCCCATCGGGTTGTGCCCAAAGTTTCGGCGAACAAGTACCAATTCAACATCCACTTCATTCCGCTCACCCCCGACGGGGGGATCGGGAGCGAAACGGTGAGCCGCGACACTTTTCCCTTTGCCCTCGCCCTCTGCTACTAGTCAGAGGCCGATCGCCAGCCGCGAATCGCCGCTATCCCGTGCGCGCCGTGCGCCTGCGCGACCGTCAGATCCTTTTCCCCAAGCCCGCCAATCGCAAAAACTGGCACCGGCGGGTGAGCGATCAACGCCGCAAAACGGGACCAACCAAGCGGGGTGGCATCGGGATGGGTCGCGGTGGGGGCAACCGGGCCCACCACCCAATAGTCGGCGGCAAGCGCCTCGGCCACCGCCCGCTCTTGAGCGTCATGGACCGAAACCCCCACGAGCAGCCCCTCGCGCCGCCACCCTGCGGGGGTAGAAGCAAATGCCCGCGCCTGCTCGGCCGGGAGGTGACACCCGTCGGCCGCTACCGCCACTGCCCACTCGGGCGGGCCGTTCACTACGACCCGTTTCGCCCCGGCGTCGCGCGCGAGGCACACCAGCCGGTCGATTCCCAATGCCGACCACGGCTCTGAGTGCGCATATTCACTCTCCCCCGGCAGCCGCTCGCGAATCTGGACGATCACCTCGCCGTGGGTGCGCGCCGCAGCGATCGCGTCAGCTAAACGCTCGGCCGCCTCCCCCCACGCGCGGCTCCCGACCGGAGCGCCCTGACACGCTGCGGTGACGTTCGAGACCACCATCCGCTGCGGGAGCGCCAACGCGGCGAGCACCGGTGCGTTCGCGGGCAAAACGGGCGAAACCGACCACGCCCCGGGCCGCTCCCACGCGAGCGCCGCATGGACAAGCGGTTGGGGAACCCCCTCCCAATCCCACACCTGAAAAAAGTGGAGCGTCACCTCGGCGTGTTCGTAACGGTGGGTGCGCACGAGCCACGGGGCAATCCGGGCGTGGGTGAGCACTACCCCCAACTCCTCCGCGAGCTCGCGAATCAGCGCGTCGTGCGGTGTCTCGCCCGCTTCCACCTTGCCGCCGGGAAACTCCCAGAACCCGGCGTAGAAGGTCCCCGCGGCGCGCTGCCCCAAGAGCACCGCGCCGTCGCTTCGCCACAGGACCGCTGCAGCCACCACCACCTGCTTCATCGCGCGAGCCCATGGCGGCCGGCCCAATCGCGCGCAAACTGCCACGCGACCCGACCCGAACGGGACCCCCGCTCGATCGCCCAGACGATCGCCTCCTGCCGCGCGGCAGCCACCTCGGCGTCACCCGCGCCAAAGTGGCGCAACCAGGTCTCGACGATCGCGAGGTAAGCCGCTTGCGAGAAGGGGTAAAAAGAGACCCAGAGGCCGAACCGCTCGGAGAGCGAGACCTTCTCTTCGGTCGCCTCTGCCGGATGGACCTCGTCCCCGACGTGGCGCGTCGCCTCGTTCTCGGCGAAGTACTCGGGCATCAAGTGGCGGCGGTTGGAGGTCGCATAGATCAAGACATTCTCGGGTTGCGCCCAGATCGAACCGTCGAGGACACTTTTGAGCGTCTTGTAGGCGGCCTCACCCGGCTCGAACGAGAGGTCGTCAATAAAAAGGATGAACTTCCACGGCGCCTCCGCCACCAACTCCAAAAGGCGCGGAAGCTCCGTGAGATCCCCCTTGTCGATCTCGATCAACCGCAGCCCTTGCGCGGCATATTCGGTGAGGAGCGCTTTGACCAGCGACGACTTCCCGCAGCCGCGGGCGCCGGTAAGGAGCACGTTGTTCGCCGGAAGCCCGCGCAGGAACTGCTCGGTGTTGGCAACCACCCGCGCCTTCTGCGCGTCAATCTCCTGGAGCTGGGCGAGCCGCAAGCGGTGAGGATGGCGCACCGGTTCGAGCGCCAGCTGCGGCCCGAAGCGACGCAACCAAAAGGCGTCGTACTGCCCCCAATCGGGGGGAACGAGCGCACTCCCAAGATGATTCGCCTCCAGTGCCCGCGCGATCCGATCCAACAGGGGAAGGACCGCCTGCCACGCCTCATGCTGCCGATCCGATTCCATCGCAATGCCCTCCACAACTGGGTTCGCCATTGTACCGAAGAGGAGGCGACGGCCGTGTTTCGTTTATACTGCGCGTTCCCCTCCCTCAGGGAAGGAGCCATGCCACACCTCTCTGACATCCGCTCGCTGAAGACCACGACTTTCGTCGCCATGCTCGCCGTTGTCACGCTCCTTGTCGGCTGCCAAACCGTCGTTCATGAGCCGTGCCTCATGCTCCCCGAGAGCGCGCACGCGCCCCTCCCCCAACCCGAGGTGCGCGAACCTTCTGCCGAGCTCGTCGCCACTCCCGTCGCGTGGTCCGACCTGCCAGGTGTCGCCACCGACCCCTTAGACGGGGCGCTCACGGCGCTCACCCGCTCCTGCCCCACGTTACAGAGCCGCTACCCCGAATGGCTACCCCTCTGCGCCGAGCTTCCCACCTCCCCGAAACCCGAGGTGTTGCGCGCGTGGCTCAAGACCCACCTCACCCCTTGGCAACTCACTGCCCGTCGCGACGGTGTGCTGCAACGCACGGGGCTTTTGACCGGCTACTTCGAACCGGTGATCGCCGCGAGCCGCTCGCCCCGCCCCGACTATCCCTACCCAATCCACGCCCCACCGCCCGACCTTGTCACCGTAGCGCTGGAAGCGGTCGCCCCAGAAACCCGCCACCTCCGCCTCAAGGGGCGGGTGGAGGGCAACCGCCTCGTCCCCTATGCTAGCCGCGGCGAGATTACCGCACGCGGCGCGCAGTTCCCCGCGCCGGTCCTCTTCTGGGCCCAAGACCCCGTCGACCTCTTCTTCCTCCACGTCCAAGGCTCCGGGCGGCTGCGCCTTGCCGAAGGGGGTGAGGCGCGCGTTGGCTATGCCGACCACAACGGCCACCCCTACCGCTCGATCGGCCGCGTGTTGATCGAAAAAGGGGAGCTCCCCCCGGGGGGCGTTTCGCTCGACGCGATCCGCGCGTGGCTCGACCGCCACCCCGACGCCCGCGACGCGCTCCTGGCCGAGAACCCAAGCTACGTCTTCTTTCGCGAACTTCCCGCTGCGACCGACCCCGCCGATGGGCCAGTAGGCACCTTGGGCGTTCCCCTCGTTGCGCAACGCAGCGTCGCGGTCGACCCCCGTTACCTCCCGTTGGGCGCACCGCTCTGGCTCTCTGCTGCGCGCGCGCCGCAGCCCCTTGCGCGCTTCGTCGTGGTGCTCGATACCGGCGGGGCGATCAAAGGGCCGCTGCGCGGCGACTTCTACTGGGGAAGCGGCCGTCAGGCAGGGATTGACGCGGGGCGCACGCAAGCCGACGCCGCCTGGTGGCTCCTCTGGCCGCGCGCCGCTACCCCTCCGCTCACGACGCTGCAACCGCCGACGCCGCCGGCAGCTGGACAATGAACGACGCGCCGCCGCGGTTGCTGCGGCGGTAGTGGACCTCGCCGCCGTTCGCCCGCACCAGTTCGTGGACGAGGTAGAGCCCAAGGCCAGTGCCGTTTGGCCGCTCCGAGACGAAGGGCTCGAAAAGGCGTGCGACCACCCCCTCCGCCACCCCCGGGCCATCGTCGGCGACCTCCACCGTCACCTGCTCACCCTCCTCTCCCACACGCACCTCCACCGCCCCTTCTGCAAGCGAAGCAAAGGCGAGCGCGTTGCGGACGAGATTCTCCACCACCGTGCGGAGATGCTCGGGGTCCACCCACGCGGTCGCCGCGGCGCTTCCACCGACCGCCAAGCGCTTCCGCTCCGACAGGGGAAGCTCTTCCGCCCACGCCTCAAGCCAGCGCTTCAGAGCCACCGCGCGCGGCTGCGGCGGATGCAGGCGTCCAAAAAGCAGCACGTCGTCGATCAGATGGGTGATGCGCGCGGCGTTGCGTAACGCCACCGCGATCAGCTCGGCACGCTCTGCTTCGCTCACGGCGTCCCGCAGCAGGTCCAACGCCTGCACTACCCCAGCCAGGGGGTTACGCACCTCATGGGCAACCCCCGAAATCAAAAGCCCCAGCGCCGCGAGCTGTTCCTGACGAAACGTCCGCTGAACCGCAGCGAAATCGGTGAGGAAGAGAAGCCACACCCCGTCGCGGTCACGCATCCCCCCTTTCAGCCGCCACAGAACCCCCCCGTGGCGCCACCACCGCTCTTCGCCTGGGGCGATCGGCTCGTCGATCACTGCGGAGAGCGGCTGACCGCTCGGATCCTCCCCCAACCAGGCGACGACCCGGGGCGAAGCGTAACGCACCACCCCGTCGCTGTCGATCCACAACACCCCGTCGGCAAGCTCCTGGACGATCCGGTCGTTCACCGTCCGCTGCCACGCGATCAGCGCCTGCTGCGCCTCTTGCGCGCGCTCTGCACGACGCAATCGCGCCCCCAAGTGGTACGCCAGCCACGCCGCAACAAAGAGCCCCGCACCCGCCGCGCCGACGAAAAAGGGGTCGACGGCAAGGGTGGTTCGCCAAAAGCGCCACAGGTTTTCGCCGAGGAGCACGAGCGCCGCGAGCGCCGCGTGAAAGAGGGCGAGACGCGGCTCGGCTTCCAGCGCTGACGCAAAGACCAGCACAAAGAGGAGCGTCGGCAAACCCGAGGCAAAACCGCCACTCGTTGCAAGAAAAAGGAGAAAAGCGGCAGCGTCCAGGAGCGCCACCGCGACACTCCGGTAGGGGGCAAACGCCCGCAAGCGGCCCGGCACCACCGCCAAAAAGACCGCCCCGGTGAGGTAACCGAGCGCCGAAACGAAAAAGAGCCTCGGCGCCTCCTGCCCGAGCCCCATTCCCGGCCCCCCCACCAAGAGGAGCCCAGCAACCACCAAACGGAGCGCGTCACCCGCGCGCGCAACCACCCCGCCGGTTGGGGTCGGTTCAGCGCGGTCCGAGTCGGCGGTGTTCATCGCAGCAGTAGAAGCGTCCCTCCCCCTCGACTGCGTCGCTTTTCGGCAGCAGCACCCCGCAGTGGGCGCAAGCGACGAGCGCCTCTTCGCGTACCGCGGAGCGAGTAGAGGCCTGCGGCTCCTCACGCGCGGGTGGTCGCCGGCTCCACCACGGCCGGCGCTGAGCCGTTCTTTCGCCCCTTTCCCGCTCATCAGGAAGCGCACGGCGCAACCACCAGACCACCCCCAGGACCACCGCCAACAGCAGAAGATACTTCATCGCCCCCTCTCCGCCTTGTTCCCCCGGCCACAGACCGCCACCAGGCGGCGACCTGCCTCGTCGAGCGTCTCGTCGCGCTTGGCAAAACAGAAGCGGATCAGGTGGTCGTCACGTCGATCGTGGTAAAAGACCGACACCGGGATCGCCGCCACTCCCACCGCTTCGGTGAGCCAGCGCACGAAGGTGGTATCGGAAAGCTCACGGTAAGCAGGGTGCGACGCCAACTGGAAGTAGGTCCCCGCCGAGGGCAGAAGGTCAAAACCCGCCTCCATCAGCCACCTGCGGAGCCGGTCGCGTTTCGCCTGGTAAAAGGGGGCGAGCGTCTCGTAGTGGCGGGGCTCGCTCAGGTAGTCGGCCAACGCCCACTGCTCGGCATGGCTCACCGTGAAGACGTCGAACTGGTGGACGCGGCGAAACTCCCTCATCAGCGCCCCGTTGCCGACGACGTAACCGATCTTCCAGCCGGTGATGTGAAAGGTCTTACCGAAACTGAAGACCGCGAGCGCCCGACCGGCGAGCTCCGGCTGCGTCAAGACGCTTTCGTGGCTCACCCCGTTGAAGACGATATGCTCATAGACCTCGTCGGAGAGCACCCAGCAGTCACTCGCAGCGATGCGCGCCGCCAGCGCCGCCCACGTCTCGCGCCGCCAGACGCTCCCCGTCGGGTTGTGGGGAGTATTGACCACCACCAACCGCGTCTTCGTCGAAAACTGGCGGTCGAATACCTCCCAGTCGGGTTCGAAAGAAGGCGGCACCAGGGGAACAAAGCGCACCACCCCGCCCGCCAGGCGAACCGCCGGCGCGTAACTGTCGTAGGCTGGTTCGAAAAGGATCACCTCGTCTCCGGGGTGGACGAGCGCGTGAATCGCGGAGAAGAGCGCCTGAGTGGCGCCGGCGGTCACCGTGACCTCCTCCAACGGATCGACGACGAGGTCGAGCGAGCGTTCGATCTTGCGCGCGATCGCCTCGCGCAACGCCAACACCCCGGCCATCGGCGGATACTGGTTCTTCCCCGCGCGCATCCAGTGGGCAACGCGCTCAACCAGCATGGGGTCGGGGTCGAAATCGGGAAACCCCTGCGAGAGGTTGATCGCCCCGTGCTCCTCGGCGAGCGCACTCATCACCGTGAAGATCGTCGTCCCCACCTCCGGGAGCTTGCTCCGCGGCACGCCCCCTTGAGGAAGCAATCTGCCGCGAAGATCACTCGTGCGCATCTGCGCCACTCATCGCTTCTAAGAGCCGCAGCACCGCGATCGAATCGGCCTCCCCTTGCCCGCTCCCGACGAGCGCGTTGAAGAGCTGCGCGGCAACCGCCGAGGTGAACGCCGGCACCTTCAAGCGGTGCGCCTCTTCGAGCACGATCCGCATATCCTTCTGGTGCATCCACGCCTTGAAACCGGGTTGGAAATTGCGCGCGAGCATCCGCGCGCCGTGGTTCTCCAACACCCGCGAATAGGCGGAGCCCCCAAGGAGCGCTTCACGCACCCGCGCCGGATCGACCCCAGCCGCTCGCGCAAGATTCAACGCTTCCGCCACCGCCACCACTGTGACACCGGTGAGCACCTGGTTACACGCCTTCGCCACCTGCCCTGCGCCGCTCCCGCCCACCAGGGTCACTTTCTTGCCCATCGCCTGGAAGAAGGGCAACACGGTGGCAAAGGCCGCCTCATCGCCCCCCACCATGATCGTGAGCGTCCCCTCGATCGCCCCCACTTCGCCGCCCGAGACCGGCGCGTCGAGAAAGCGCACTCTGCGCTCAGCCAACTGCGCGGCGATGCTTTGCGCCGCACCCGGAGCGATCGTACTCATGTCGACGTGGATATGCCCCGCCCGCGCCCCTTGCGCCACCCCCTCGGGTCCGAGCGTCACCTCGGCGACATCCGGCGCGTCGGCGACCATCGAAATCGTCACCGGCACCGCCTCGGCCAACGCTGCGGGCGAAGCTGCCGCCCGCGCCCCGGCGGCCAGAAGGGGCTCCATCGACTCCCGCCGCCGCGCCCAGACATGGACCTCGAACCCCGCCTTGACGAGATTGAGCGCCATCGGCCGCCCCATCAACCCCAGCCCGATGAACCCCACCTGCTCCGTCATCTCCATTCTCCTTGCACCACGACTTTTCCATTATCGCACGAAGCACAACGACACAAAATCGGGCACAATAGCGCCCATGCGCGCGCTCATCATCGACGACGAAGCCGACCTGCGCCTCACCCTCGAACGGATGCTTGAGCGCCTCGGGTGGGAGGCGGTAGGCGCCGCATGCTCGCGCGAAGGGGTGACCCTGGCGCAGAGGGAACCGTTTGATCTCATCCTCACCGACCTGCGCCTCCCCGACGGCAACGGCATCGACATCGTCGAAACCTTGGCCAAAACGCGCCCAGAAATCCCCGTCGCGGTGATCACCGCGTATGGTGACATCGACACCGCGGTGCGCGCAACCAAACTCGGGGCGGTCGACTTCATCACCAAACCGATTCAGCGCGAGCGGCTCGCGAAGCTCTTGGCCGCGATCACCCCTTCACAGCCTCACCCTACTCCGCAGGACGGCATGGCGGAGCTCATCGGCCAAAGCCCAGCGATCGCCACGGTGCGTGAAGAGATCGCGCGCTTCGCGAAGAGCCTGGCGCCGGTCCTCATCCAAGGCCCGTCGGGCTCGGGCAAAGAGCTCACCGCGCGGCTGCTGCACCGCCTCTCCCCGAGAAGCCAGGGGCCGTTCGTCGCCGTCAATTGCGGCGCGATCCCGGCGGAGCTGATCGAAGCCGAACTCTTCGGCGTCCACAAAGGGGCCTACACCGGCGCGCACCGCGACCGCCCGGGGCTCATAGCCGCCGCCGAAGGGGGGACGCTCCTCCTGGACGAGATTGCGGAACTGCCGCTCGCGCTGCAACCCAAGCTCCTCCGGGTCCTGCAAGAGCGCACCGTGCGGCCGCTTGGAGCAACAGCGGAGACGCCGATCGACGTGCGCATCTGCGCCGCAACCCACGTCGACCTCGCCGCTGCGGTTGCCGCAGGCCGCTTTCGCGAAGACCTCTACTACCGGCTTGCGGTGCTGGTGATTGAGCTTCCACCGCTCACGGCGCACCGCGAGGATATTCCGCTCCTCGCCCACCACCTCATCGCCCGCATCGCCGAACGGGACCGCCTCCCTGTCGCGCCCCTTACCGCAGAGGCCGAAGCGTGGCTTGTCGCGCAGCCGTGGCCGGGGAATGTCCGGGAGCTCGAGAACCTGCTTGCCCGCGCGTTGGCGCTCGCCGATGGAGCAATCACCCCGCAGCTCCTTGCCCGCTGCCACCGCACTGTGCAGCCAGGAGCACAACAGGCTGCCTCTCCCTCGCCTATCCCCTCTCCCGCCCCCGACCGTCAACCCGCTGCTGGGGAGCCTCCAGCCGCCGCTCTCACGACGAACGCCCCCCTCACCCCGGAGACGATCCAAGCGGCGCTCGCCGCGTGCGGCGGGAATCAGTCTAGAGCCGCGCAGCAGTTGGGATTGACCCTCAGCCAACTCCGCTACCGGATGCGCAAGTGGGGGCTCTTGCCGTGACCACGCACGCGCCGAACGGCAACGAAGCGTTCCTCCCCGCAACGCCCGAAGACCACCGTATCGCCCGCTGGAGCGCCGCAGCAATCGCGCTCGCCGTTGCTGAAGCGGCGATCCCGCTCCCGATTCCCGGCGTCAAACCGGGGCTCGCGAACATCGTCGTCCTGTGGGTGGCGTGGCACCACGGCTGGAACGCCGCGGCGTGGGTGAGTCTCTTGCGCGTTTTCGCGGCGAGTATCGCGCTCGGGCAACTCTTCGCCCCAGGCTTTTTCCTGGCGCTCGCGGGGGCAGTCGCAAGCCTTGCGGCGCTCGCCGTCGCGCTCCATCTCCCCCGCCGTCTCTTTGGGCCCGTCACTGCATCGCTCCTGATGGCGTGGGCCCACATCGCCGGGCAGCTCATATTTGCCCGCCTCTGGCTCATCCCCCACGACGGCCTCTGGTGGCTGCTCCCGATCTTTCTCACCACCGCAACGCTCTTTGGCGTTGTCAATGGCGTGGTGGTGGCCTACCTCATAACCGCCCATCGACCCGATCCTTCGGCAACACGCTTTTGACGTCATACAAAACGCCACCCACTTTGAGCCAAGCGCGAATCGCCTCCGCGCCCATCCGGAGGAAAGCCTCGTGCGCCACAGCGAGAACCACAGCATCGAAACTCGCCGCTGGGGGATCGGTGGTGAGCGTCAGGCAATACTCGGCCATCGCCTCCTCGGGAGCGACCAACGGATCGTAGATCTCGACCGCGAGCCCGAGCTCGTGCAGCGTTTGGATCAGATCGACCACTTTGCTGTTGCGAATATCGGGGCAATTTTCCTTGAAGGTGAGCCCCAACACCAGCACCCGCGCCCCCACCGGATTGATCCGCCTCTTCAGCATCAACCGAACCACCTCGTTTGCGACATACTCCCCCATTCGGTCGTTGATCCGCCGCCCAGCGAGGATCACCTCGGGGTGGTAACCGATCTCTTGCGCCTTGTGGGTGAGGTAGTAGGGATCGACGCCGATGCAATGCCCCCCCACGAGCCCTGGACGAAACGGCAGAAAATTCCACTTCGTCCCCGCCGCCTCCAGAACCTCGAGGGTGTCAATCCCCAAGCGGTTGAAGAGGATCGCAAGCTCATTGACCAACGCGATGTTGAGGTCGCGCTGGGTATTTTCGATCACCTTGGCTGCTTCAGCAACCTTAATCGAACTCGCTAAGTGCGTCCCCGCGGTGATGATCTGCGCGTAGAGGGCGTCGATCGCCCGAGCCACCTCCGGAGTCGAACCGCTCGTCACCTTCTTGATGTTCGGCAACCGACGGCTCTTGTCGCCTGGGTTGATCCGCTCGGGGCTGTAACCGACAAAAAAGTCACGGTTGAAGCAAAGGCCACTCACCCGCTCCAGCACCGGTACGCAGACCTCCTCTGTCGCCCCGGGATAGACGGTCGATTCATAAACCACCACTCCCCCTGGCTTCAGTGCCCGACCAACCGTTTCGCTTGCAGCGATTAGGGGGCCGAGGTCGGGGCGATTGACGGCGTCGACGGGTGTCGGCACCGTGACGATAAAGAGATCGCAACACTTGAGCACGCCAGAATCGGAGGTCACCGTCAAATGGGTTGCAGCGCGTAACTCCTCAGGCTCCACCTCTCGCGTGCGATCCCAACCACTCGCAAGCTCCGCTACCCGCTTGGGGTTGACATCGAACCCGACCACCGGAAACTTCTTCCCGAACTCCACCGCAAGGGGGAGCCCCACGTACCCGAGACCAATCACCGCGATCCGCTTACCGATGAGATTCATCGTGATCTCGCTGCTGAAGTAAGCTCAAGCGAGTATCGCACGGAACCGCTTCGGGTGGTATGATGAGGCAATCGAAGTTGTCTGGGATCGCGAGCCATGAACTACCATGTCCTGAGGGGTGGGCACCATGAACGAAACAACCTTTACTTTCCGGGTCGATAAGGCTTTGAAATCTGAGTTCTCCACCGCAGCCAAGAACTGCAACCGCAATGCCGCACAGCTCTTGCGTGATTTCATGCGTGATTTCGTTCAGCAGCAACACAAGGCCGCTGAGCATGACGCATGGTTTCGCCGCCAAGTGCAAATCGGGCTTGACTCAGCAAATGCTGGAAACCTCATTCCATCGGCAGAGGTTGAGGCCATGTTTGCCGAGAAGCGTGCAGCAACGCGCCGTCGGCTTGAAAATCCTGCCGAATGATGCAGCTCTTTTGGACACCAGAGGCGATACAAGACCGCAACGAAATCTATGATTACATCGAGGCCGACAACCCGGTCGCGGCGTTAGCTCTCGATGCGTTGTTCGAAGAGAGGGCTGGGTTGCTGGTCGATCATCCAGAGATGGGGAAACCTGGGCGCGAAGCGGGCACTCGCGAGCTGGTGGTCCACAAGAATTACATTCTGGTCTATGACGTGACTAACGACATGGTGCGCGTGTTGCGTGTGCTTCATGCAGCACGGCAGTGGCCATCACGATAGCTCCCGATCCCGATAAAGTGAGCCCCAGAGAGTATCGCACGGAAACGCTTCGGGTGGTATGATGAGGCAATCCGAATCGCGCGACCTCTTTTCGCACGTGGGGCGATGGCCGGTAACGTTCTGCTCATTACCCGTAACTTCCCCCCCCTCTGGGGCGGAATGGAGCGGCTCAACTACCACTTGACCCGGGAGCTCGCCGCGCGTGGCCGGGTGCGCCTGATCGCGCCGGCGGGTGCCACTGCGCATGCACCGGCTGGCGTCACAGTGCGTGAAGTGGCCGGGCACCCTTTGGCGCGATTTTTGTTCGCCGCATCTGCCGCTGCGCTGCAGGAAGTACGCGCAGGCTCTTTCGACTGGGTACTGGCAGGTAGCGGCCTCACCGCCCCGATGGCACTCACTGCGGCGAAAGCTGCCCACGCGAAAGCCGCCGCTTACGTCCACGGCCTCGACCTTGCCGTGCGCCACCCCCTCTACCGGGCGCTCTGGCTCCCGGCGATTCGCCGCCTCGATCGGGTGATCGCCAACAGCCGCGCGACAGCGAACCTTGCGCAGGAGGTCGGCGTCGCAGCGGAGCGGATCGCCATCGTCCATCCCGGCGTCGAGCTCCCTACGGCGGCATCCGAAGAGCGGGCGCGCTTGCGCATGGCGTTTCGCGAACAACACGGCCTGGAGGAACGGCCCGTTTTGCTGACCGTGGGGCGGCTAACCACCCGCAAGGGCGTCGCGCCGTTCGTCGCTGAGGTGTTGCCGCAAATCGTGCGGGTGCGACCGGATGTGTGCCTCCTTGTCGTGGGTGACGTGCCGCGGGGCGCCTTGGCCGCCACCGCCGAACCGCCGGAGACGATTCTGCGCGCGGCTGAGCAGGCAAACGTCGGCAACCACGTCCGCTGGCTGGGGCCCCGATTCGGCAGCGACCTGTCTGCAGCCTTTTTCGCCGCTGATGTGCACGTCTTTCCCGTCAGAGACCTTCCCGGCGACCCCGAAGGTTTCGGCATGGTGGCGGTGGAAGCAGCCGCTCACGGGCTACCCACCGTCGCCTATGCCACCGGCGGCGTGGTGGACGCCGTGGCCGACGGTCTCTCGGGGCGGCTCGTTGCGCCTGGCGACGCGGCGGGGTTTGCCCAAGCGGTGCTCGACATGCTGATCAATCCCCCGAGTGAAGAAGCTCTCACCGCTTTTGCCGCACGCTTTGCCTGGCCCCACTTTGGCGACGCGGTGTGGCAGGCGTTGCGGGGATGAGGTAATGATCCCCGCGTCATGGAGAAACTACCGCCCCGGCCGCTTGGCACGACATACGGCGATCCTGACGGCGGGCCTGGGGCTGCGCTCGGGCGCACAGGCGCTTGTGTTCCTGATCACCGCCCAGCTTTTGGGGAGCCAGGGTTATGGCGCGTTTTCGGCGACACTCGCCTTGGCAGGCGCTTGTGGGGTATTCGTCGGTCTGGGCAGCCACGTGCTTTTGATGCGCGACGTCGCGCGCGACGGCAGTAGCTACCGCAAAAGTTTGGGCGCAGCGCTTGTGGTCTACGCGATCAGCCTCGTTCCTGTTGGCATTGCCTATTTTTTGGTCGCAAGTTGGTTGCTCGGTGAAATCACCTGGTCGGTGATCGCTCTCGTGGGGCTCAGTGAACTCGCGCTATTTCCCCTCGTGCAAACGTTTGCGAGCGCCTATCAGGGTGTCGAGCGCATCGGCCGTGCGTCTCGCCTCTTGCTGGTGCCTGTGGTGGCGCGGCTCGTCGCAGCGATCTTGCTCGTCGCTTTAGCGCAATTCGCTCCTGCTTCAACCGATCTTCTGCCCAGTTGGGCGATGCTCTACCTGCTGGCAACCCTTGTCGCGGTCTGGTATGCCTCGCACCGCCTACATCGCGACTTAAGTTCTCCAGCAGCACCCGGGCATGAGGCAGTGCGCACGTACCTGCGCGAAGGTGCCCCTTTCGCCGTCTGGGGGAGCGCCCACAAACTCTACCTCGACGCAGACAAATTCCTGCTTGCTGCGCTGGCCACACTGCAAGCCGCCGGGGTCTATTCCGCTGGCCACCGCTTGGTCGATCTGGTGACGCTGCCGATACAAGCGCTCCTGGGTGCCGCCGCCCCGCGCCACTTTCGCGCTGGCGCGCAAGGCCTGGCCGAGGCACTCAAAGCAGTGCGCGCCATCGCCCTTCCGATTGCGGGTTACGCGCTCGCTGCCGGGATAGGACTTACGCTTGCAGCGCCTCTGGTGCCGTGGCTACTCGGTGCAGAGTACGAAGAGGCGGTCGCGGTGGTGCAGTGGCTTGCGTGGTTGCCGCTCGTGAGCCTTCCCCGTACCCTGCTCCACCAGGCGCTGGCCACGAGTGGTTTTCAGCAGCAAGGAATGGTGGCATTGTTCGTCGGCGCGCTCATGAATCTGGCGCTCAATGCATGGTGGATTCCCCTCTGGGGTTGGCAGGGTGCGGCCGCGGCGACCTATGTGGCTGAGGTCGCCATGACCCTGGTTTCAATGGTAATCATCAAAACGAGGCGATGGTATGACCGAGCCTAAGCGCGATCCTTCGTATGACCTTTTTCAGAATTATGCCCGTCACTATAAAACTGGTGAAGAGCGGGGCGGTAGACGTGTCGATCGTGTTCCCGATGATTTGGAACGCTTGAAACGCGATCGCCTGCCGCCCTGGATCGATGAGATTCCCAAAAACGCGCGGATTTTGGACGCAGGTTGCGCCCAAGGGCATCTTCTCCTGACGCTGGCGCGCGTCGGCTTTGAAAATCTGACCGGCGTGGACCTCTCTGACCAGTTGCTCGCCGAAGCCAGAGCGCACGTACCTCAAGCGCAGCTGATTCAAGCTGACATCCGTGAGTGGCTCAAACAGATGCCAGAGGGATCGTTCGACGTCATATTTTTTCACGATGTGCTCGAACACCTGCCGCGCGAGGATACGATTGAGGTGCTACGCGGATTTTATCGGCTGCTAGCGCCAGGCGGGCGGCTCAGTGTTCGGGTGCCCAATATGGGGTGTTTGATTGCACCTTTTCATATGGCGATCGATTTTACCCACATTACGCATTTTTCGGAGTTTTCTTTGCTGCAGGTTATGGAAGCGGCGGGATTTGATCTTCAAAAAATCGAATTTGAGTCGCAGGCGCCGCGTCTCTTTTGGAGTTGGTCTGAGCCGCATCGCGCGGTTTTCCGGCTACTGAACCACGGCCGTTGGCATCTGAACCACATGCTTCACAAAGCCGTGTATCTGCTAGTGGATTTCCTGTCGCCAACTCAATTTGATCCGAATCTCATCGTGGTGGCACGAAAATGAAACCGCGCCTGTTGTTCATTATTTCCGACCTCGGGCCGGGCGGCGCACAGCCGATGAACTTGCGCCTGGCGCGGCAACTGCAAGGGCGGGATTACCCTGTACGCTTAGTGACGCTCTTCAAACGCCCATGGTTCGAGCCGCTCGACCCTTCCGGTTTGGACGTCGTACGCCTGAACATGCGCGGTTGGAACAAACCCTTGGCGGCACTGCGCCTGCTGCCATGGGTGCGGCAGGCCGATATCGTGAT
>NZ_BAAHXE010000007.1:0-77012 GCF_054657095.1 Hydrogenophilus islandicus
GCAGTCAAAGCGGAACGAATTTTCATTGCAGGCTCCTTGAAGTGAGTGGAAGGAGTTTGCATGTTATCAAATAAGAACGATCATTGAAACTATTTACTATTATTATCCCATCCGCCGCCGCACCACCTCGTAGAGGGCGACACCGGCGGCAACCGAGACGTTGAGGCTCTCAACCACCCCCAACATCGGAAGCCGCGCGAGCTGATCGCACCGCTCACGGGTGAGACGCCGTAACCCCTCCCCTTCGGCACCGAGCACGAGCGCAACGGGCCCGTCGAGAGAGGAGCGCGTCAGCAGCTCCTCTCCCTCCCCCGCGAGTCCCACCACCCACACCCCCTGCGCTTTGAGCGTGTCGAGTGCGCGCGCAAGGTTGGTGACAAAGACGAGCGGCACCGCCTCAGTTGCGCCACTTGCCACTTTGCGTACCACCGCGGTCACACCCACCGACCGGTCTTTGGGCACAATCACCGCGCGCACGCCCGCGGCGTCAGCGCTCCGCAGGCATGCACCGAGGTTGTGGGGGTCGGTAACGCCATCAAGCACCAGGTAAAGGGGAGGGTCGAGGAGTTGCCGTCCGGCCGGATTGGGGTAATCGGGTGCGCCAGGGAGCACCGAAGCCAACGTGAGCAGCGCCCCCTCGGCACTTAAAAGGGCGACCACCCCTTGGTGTCGGGTATGGCCAGCCAGGCGATGGAGCTGCTCACCATCGGCCCAGACCACCGCAACGCCCGCCTCCTCAGACCGCGCGGCAAGGGTCCTGGCGCGAGGGTCTTTCCGCGTCGCGGCGAGATAGAGCGTCTGAATGCGCTGGGGCGCGACCCGCAGGAGCGTCCCCACCGCGTGCCAGCCGTAAGCGACTTCCGCGGAACCGCTCACCGCTCCTCCACGCGCTCGATCAGGTGAAAATCGATCCGGCTCGTCGCGAGATCGGCGCGCGCGACCTGCACCTTGACGCGATCGGCCAAGCGGTAGCGCACCTTGGTCCGTTCGCCAACGAGCGCATGACCCACTTCGTCGTAGTGGAAATAGTCGGCCCCGAGATCGGAGATATGGACGAGACCCTCGACAAAAACGTCGTCCAAAGTGACGAAGAGCCCGAAGGGCACCACTGCCGAGACGGTACCGGTAAAGATTTCGCCGATATGCTCCTGCATGAAGTAGCACTTGAGCCAATTCATCACCTCGCGGGTCGCCTCGTCGGCGCGCCGCTCGGTCATCGAACAGTGGTCGCCGATCTCCTCCCACGGCCGACTCGGGGTGTAGCGTTCGCCCGCGAGCACCGCTTTGATCGCGCGGTGGACGAGGAGATCAGGGTAGCGGCGAATCGGCGAGGTGAAGTGGGTATAGCAGGGATAGGCGAGGCCAAAGTGGCCGGCGTTGTTAGGGGTGTAGCGCGCCTGCTTGAGCGAGCGGAGCATCACCATCTGCAGGAGCGGTGCGTCGGGGCGCCCCGCAATGCGCTCAAGCACCCGGGTGAAATCCTTCGGCGTCGGTTCTTCGCCGCCAGGGAGCTCAATGCCAAAGCCCGCGAGGAACTCGCGCAGTTTTGCGATCTTTTCCGGGTCGGGGGGTTCGTGGACGCGGTAGAGGGTCGGGTGCTCGTGCTCGGCGAGAAACTCGGAAGCGCAGACGTTCGCGGCAAGCATCGCCTCTTCGATCAGACGGTGGGCATCATTGCGGACAACCGGCCTCACCCCTTCGATTTTGCCCTGGTCGTCGAAGAGGAATTCCACCTCAGTCGTTTCGAATTCGATCGCGCCACGCCGTTTGCGTGCCGCAAGGAGGACGCGAAAGACCGCGTCGAGCGTCTCAAGATGAGGTAGCAGCGCCCCCAACGCTTCACGCGCCTCTTTGTCCCCCTCATAGAGGGCTTTGGCCACCTGCGTGTAGGTGAGCCGCGCCTGCGAATGGATCACCGCCGGATAGAAGCGGTAGCGCTCGATTTTGCCGCGCGGGGAGATTGCCATCTCGCAGACCATCGCCAGGCGATCGTCGTGTGGCACGAGCGAACAGAGGCCGTTACTGAGCTTCTCTGGGAGCATCGGGATCACCCGGCGGGGGAAATAGACCGAGTTGCCCCGTTCATAAGCTTCGTGGTCGAGCGGTGTCTCCGCTTTGACGTAGTGGGCGACGTCGGCAATCGCCACAAAGAGGCGAAAGCCCCGCCCTGCCCGCTCACAATAGACGGCGTCGTCAAAGTCTTTTGCGGTCTCACCGTCGATCGTGACAAACGGCAGCGCACGCAGATCTTCCCGCCCTTTGGCGTCCTGAGCCCGCACCGCATCGGGAAGGCGGCGAGCCTGCGTCAGGGCTGCCTTACTCCAGACGAAGGGGAGATCGAATTTACGCAGTGCAATCTCAATCTCGATGCCGGGATCGTCGAAACGCCCCAACACCTCGACGATTTTGCCGATCGGTTGCGCGTATTTGCTCGGGGGCTCAATGATTTCGACCACCACGACGTCGCCCGGAGCGACTTTGACTTTACGCCCCCCTTTGGCGGGTTGCGGCGCGATCAGGATGTCCTGCGCAATCCGCTTGTCTTCGGGCGCGACCAACATGACGCCGTGTTCGACGATCACACGCCCGACCACGCGGGTGGTGCCGCGCTCGAGAATTTCGACGATCTGCCCTTCGGGTCGCCCCCGGGCGTCGCGCCCTTTGATCCGCACCATGACCCGGTCGCCATGGAGCACCTCGCGCATCTCTCTTGGTCCGAGAAAGATGTCGGGGCCGCCATCGTCGCGGATCACAAAGCCGAACCCGTCGGGATGACCTTGCACGCGGCCGCGGATGAGCGCCGCTTTTTCTGGGAGAATCAACGCGCCGCGGCGGTTGGTGAGAATCTGACCGTCCCGCTCCATTGCGGCCAACCGCCGCTCAAAGAGCGCGAGTTCATGGGGACGGATCTCGAGTTCGCTCGCAAGTTCGCTCACTTTGAGGGGACGACCAACCCGCTCCAACACCTCGATGATGTATTCCCGGCTGGGCAGCGGGTTTTCGCCATAGCGAAGGACCTCCCTGGCCAAATAGGGGTCGGCGCGACGCTTGGGCGGCAATGCAGCGCTCACCGCCGCCAACCGCTCGACGTCAAGCGGCTGTGGGGCGGCGGCCACTCGGGCGGTCTGCACAGTACGGGGATTCGGCCCCGCTTTTTTTCTTTTCTCTCTTCTTTCTCTCATTTTTCTCTCATCGATCAGCTATTTTTTGGACGGCAAGCACCTTGACAGCAGCGCTTACCCTCGTATAATAACGTACTTCGTTGCCTGCCCAGGTGGCGGAATTGGTAGACGCGCTAGATTCAGGTTCTAGTGCCGCAAGGCGTGGAGGTTCGAGTCCTCTCCTGGGCACCAGCACAAAAAATTCTGTGATACCCTCCCAACCGAAAGGTTCCGGAGGTTTTTTTATGTCCGCCCGCCCGCTTTTCCCTCTTGTTGCCGCGCTGCTCCTCACCGGCTGTGACGCGATCTACGAGGCGCTCGAAATCCCCAATCCCAACAAAATGAAGGCGGAAGCCAAAGCGGTGGGGGCGGCGTGCCGCCACTCCGGTCGCTCGCTCGAGGATTGTTACTACCTCCACCCCGATCTGGAGAAAGCGGCGATTTTCGAAGGGTGGCGCGAGATGAACGAGTATATGCTCGCGAAAGATCTGCCCACCGTCCCAGCGCAGCTCGCGCCCAACGAGCCGAACCTCACACCGCGGCCGCTCACGCGCTCTGAACCCCTGATGCCGTCGCTCGCTCAGCCTGCGGGGGGCTCCCCGGATCATGGCAGTCCGAACACGCCGCCGGCGGCCACACCCTCCGCTTCCGCTCCTGCTCCTTCCTCCGCTGGCTCTCCGGCGAAAGGCGCTCCCCCCGCCGCTCCTTCCCCCGCCGCGCCCGCAAGTGGTGCGCGCTGATCACCGCCTCTACGGCGCCGGGTTAGTGTAGCGGAGATGGACCGCGTCGATCTCGGCCTCTTGCTCCGCAGTGAGCCGCTGCTCCCAGGCGCGGACGTTCTCTTCGAGCTGAGCGAGCGACGTCGCGCCGATGATCGTGCTCGTCACCAGCGGGTGGTGGTAGCACCAAGAGAGCGCGAGCGTCGCCGGGCTCATCCCCCACGCTTCAGCAAGCGCCGCATAGGCTGCAACCGCCGGGCGAACGTTCGGCTTGGTGTAGCGCTGGCCAAAATGAGGGAAACGGGTCAGACGCCCCTCTGCGGCAGGGTTTTTGAGGTATTTGCCGGTAAGATGGCCAAAGGCAAGCGGCGAGTAGGCCAAGAGCGAAACCTCCTCCCGCCAACAGACCTCGGCGAGCCCTCCTTCAAAGGTGCGGTTGAGGAGACTGAAGGCGTTTTGGATCGAGACGACCCGCGGCAGATTGAACTCCTCGGCGAGCTTGACAAAGGTCATCACCCCCCACGGATGCTCGTTGGAGAGGCCGACGTAGCGGATTTTTCCCTCGGCGACGAGTTTCGCAAGCGCTTCGAGCTGCTCGAGGATCGGTGTCGCTGCTCGCTCTTTGCTCGGGTCGAAACGCCACTCGCCAAACATCGGCTGATTGCGCGCTGGCCAGTGGAGCTGATAGAGGTCGACGTAATCGGTCTGAAGCCGCTTCAAGCTCCCTTCAAGCGCCTGACGAAGATTGGCTTCGTCAAACCCCGTCGGCCCGCCGCGAATCCAGGTGAGGCTGCGCGCTGGGCCGGCGGCTTTGGTGGCAATCACGACGCGCGAGCGATCTTGGCGCTTGAGCCACGCACCGATGATCCGCTCAGTCTCGCCGTAGGTCTCAGCGCGCGGCGGCACAGGGTACATCTCTGCGGTATCGATGAAGTTGATCCCGTGCGCCACAGCCCAATCGAGCTGATCGTGCGCCTCACGCGCGCTGTTTTGCTCGCCAAAGGTCATCGTCCCGAGGCAGATCGCAGAAACGGTGAGGTCACTTCGTCCCAACCGGCGGTATTCCATTACAGAGGCTCCCTCACTTATTGGCGCCAACGATTGTACCTTATCGGTATAATGGCAACAGAGCAATCGTTCAACGGGAACGGCACAACGGATGGGTTTTGATCAATTGGGGCTCTGCCCGGAGCTGCTCCGCGCAGTCGAAGAACTCGGCTATCGGGAACCGACGCCGATCCAGGCCGAAGCAATTCCGGTGCTTCTTGCCGGCCGCGATCTCTTGGGGGCAGCGCAGACCGGAACGGGGAAAACCGCCAGCTTCACCCTCCCGCTCCTCCAGCGCCTGCTCCCCCACGCCAACCGCTCGCCGAGCCCGGCGCGCCACCCCACGCGGGCGCTCATCCTTGCCCCGACGCGCGAGTTGGTGCTGCAGGTGGCCGAGTCGGTTGCCCAATACGGCAAATACCTGCCGCTCAGAAGCACCGCCATCTTCGGCGGCGTCGACTTTGCGCCCCAAGCCGAAGCGTTGCGGCAAGGGGTCGAGATCGTGATCGCCACCCCTGGGCGGCTGCTGGATCATCTCGAGCAGAAGACGGTCCGCCTCAACCAGGTCGAGTTTCTTGTTTTCGACGAAGCAGACCGCATGCTCGACATGGGTTTTTTGCCCGACATCCGCCGCATTGTCGACCATCTGCCGGAGAATCGCCAAACCGCCCTCTTTTCCGCCACCTTTTCGCCGCCGATCCGCAAACTCGCCGAACAGTGGCTCAACGACCCGGTCAGCGTCGAGGTGTCGCGCCGCAACACGGTGAGCGATACGATCGAACACCGCGTCTATTGGGTGAGTCAAGAGCAGAAGCGCAATGCGCTCGTGCACCTCCTTGCGACGCGTGAAGGGCAGGTCCTCGTCTTCGTCGACACCAAAGTGGCGTGTGGCCGCCTCACAGCTTTTTTGCAACGCAACAAAATCAACGCTCAAGCGATCCACGGCGACAAGACGCAGCAGCAGCGCCTCGATACCCTCGAGGCGTTCCGCTCGGGACAACTGCGCGTCTTGGTCGCCACCGATGTCGCGGCGCGCGGGCTCGACATCGAAGGGCTGCCCTTCGTCGTCAACTTCGCGCTCCCTCCGAACCCAGAGGACTACATCCACCGTGTCGGACGGACCGGCCGGGCGGGTCATACGGGGGTCGCGATCTCGCTGGTCGATCCCAGCGAAGAGGAGCGGCTCGAAGCGATCGAGAAACTTCTGAAACAGAAGATTCCGGGGGAGAAGTGGCAGCCCCCCGCCGTTACCGAACCGAAGAGTCGGGAGGCGGAGCCGGCTCGCCGTGCTCCGCGAAAAAGCGCCTCTCCAGACGCGCGCGAAACTGCTCCCATTGTGCGGGACGAGATTCCCAACACCTGGAAACAGGGGCAGCAACGCACCGCCGCCGAGACACCCTCCCCCTTCGATTGGCAGACGATGGAGTCGCTCTGGGGAGATCAACGGCGCAATCCGGTCCCCGTGTTGCTCGGGGGAACCGGTCGGCGCTCCTCCAACCCCTGAAAACGCCAAATCGGCGGGGAAAGCACCGCTTTTTTTCCGCGATCCGCTGCGCGTCCGTCGGCTAAGCTAACGCTGTCGCCCATGGATGATGCCGCGATGGTGTCGCTGCCCGAGACCAACGAACCGTTCCGTCCTGATCTCTCAGAAGGGGTTGAGATCGGGGTCTATTTGGCGCTCCTTGAGCTGATCGACGAGGGGCTGCTGATTGTGAGCGACGAGCGCATTCTCGAAGCGAACAGTGCGGCGTGCCGCTGGCTCGAGCGCTCCTACCGCGAACTGATCAACGCCCCGTTAGAGACCCTTTTCCCCTCCCCGGAAGCCTTCCTGCACGCCCGCGCCCGCTGGTTCATCCAGAACGAAATGCGGGGGAGCATCCTCTTGGCGCTTCCCCATGGCCGAAGCCGGAGGTTCCGGTTCACGGTTGCTGCCCGCATCCGCCCCGGCATGCACGCCGTGCTCCTTGCGCCCGATCTGATCGGCGAACAGTACCGCACGACTGCCCTCTCCGACACCTTCTGGATCCAGCTGGCCGCGGCGATCGACCAGCCGCTCTGGGTGCTCGACGCAGAGGAGCGGCTCGTCGCCATGAACCGCGCGGCACGGGAAATGGCCCAAGAGCGCGCGCTTCCCCTCCACCGTCCGGTGGGCGAATCGGTGGTCCTCGAATGGCTCGGGGGGGAGCATCCCACCTGGGCGCGGGTCGAGGGAATGGGTTCCACCCCCTACCGCGCCCGCGTCCTTCACGGTCCCCGCCCCGGCTGGCGCACCCTGCTCTTCCCCTCTTCCGGCCGAGCCGCGCGCCGTCCCTCGCAACGGGGGGAGAGTGCCCCTTCCGTGCAGCGGGACGAGCGGCCCTCTCTCACCGCACAACTGAGCGCTGCGCCGCCTGAGGAGTTCTCCCTCTGGATAGCGCCGTGCGTCGACGTCGCCCGCGAGACGCTCGTCGGCGCTGAGGCGCTGCTGCGCTGGCAGCCGCGGGGGGCTGGGCCGCGCGCGTGGGCTGAGGTGGCGCCGCTCCTCAGTAACGCCGCTGCCAACCGCGCGTGGCTCGCGGCGTTGCTCACCCATGCCACCCGCTGGGTCAGTCAATGGCGGATACCGCTTGCGCTCAACCTCGACGAACGGCAACTCGCCCACCCCGAGACGCTCACCCAGATCAAAACGGCGTGGCGCGCCGCTGAACTCCCCTGGCGCTACCTGCAGCTCGAAATCGACGAACGGGCGTTTGCGACGCTCACGGCTCACCACGTTGCGCAACTGCTCGAGTTGGGCGAGATGGGCGCGGGAATCACCGTCGACAACGTCGGCGAGGGGGCGTGCACGTTGGGGCTGATCGCCCACCTGCCGGTGAGGATGCTCAAGATCAGTAGCGCGTGGGTGACCCAGATCGGTCGCGACGAGCGGGCGGAGAGGCTGATCGACGGGCTTTTGCACTTCGGCCAGGCGTTGGGGCTTACCGTGATGGCGTTTGGCGTCGCCACGGCAGCGCAACGCGATTTTTTGGCGGCGTTGGGCTGCCGCTACCAACAGGGGCCGATTTTCGCGCCACTCTCCGAGAGCACGCAGCCGCTTGCCCTCAAGGAGATCGCCAGCCCTTCCGCGCGCCCCGGAAAGTAGAACGGCCACGCGCGCCTACGGGGTTCTTTCGCTCGCGCGCTCCTCTCTCTGCCGCCGTTCGAGATACCCCAAACGAACGAAGAGCGCGGTGCAGGTCGCTTCGTCGTCGCTCAACCGCGCCGCCTCAGTCAATAACGGGGCAAGCTCCGCGTCGCTCACCTGAGGGTCGAGACAATAGTCGACGAGCTGCAAATCGAGTGCGAGCTGCTGCAGCGCCCGCTGAGTGCGGAAAATACCGGTAAAAGGAGCTTTTGCCATCAGTGCTTGCCGTTCGGCGCTCACCTTCGGCGGTTGTCCCTCCTTTTCTTCAGCCACTGTCGGCGGCTCAGCCGACTGGGCGAAGAGCAGTTGCCCGTACCCACTCATGCTGAGCAGGAGAAGAACAACAGCGCGCGCAAACGACCGCCCGAGGCTTACCCCATCGCCTTCAGCTCCGCGATGATGCGCGCGACTACCTCTTGGGCGTTGCCATAGACGAGGTGGCAGTGGTCGCGGTAGAAGAGCTCGTTCTCGACGCCCGAATAGCCTTTCCCTTTCCCCCGTTTGACCACGATCACCTCGCGCGCCTCATCGACGTTGAGGATCGGCATCCCGTAGATCGGACTGCTCTTATTGGTCCGCGCCGCAGGGTTCACGACGTCGTTCGCGCCAATCACGAGCGCGACGTCGGTTTGGGAAAACTCGCCGTTAATCTCTTCGAGGTCGAAGATTTTCTCGTAGGGAACGCCCGCTTCAGCAAGGAGCACATTCATGTGGCCCGGCATCCGGCCGGCCACCGGATGGATCGCGAATTTGACCGTCACGCCCGCCTCTTCAAGGAGCTGGGCCATCTCCCACACCTTGTGCTGCGCTCCGGCAACGGCCATCCCGTAGCCGGGGACGATCACCACCTGCTGCGCGTAGCGCAAGGCCGCCGCGGCGTCGGTGGGCGAATACTCTTTGAGCCGTCCCGCGACCGCCTCTTCGCCCTGCTCACTCGCCTCCCCGGTGAGCGGCGCAAAGAGGACGTTCTTGATCGGGCGGTTCATCGCTTTGGCCATGAGGAGCGTCAAGAGCGTCCCCGACGCCCCGACCACGGTGCCGGCGACGATCAACATCGGGTTGGCCAAGACGTACCCCTCAAAGCCGACCGCTAGCCCCGTGAACGCGTTCAAGAGGGAGATCACCACCGGCATGTCGGCGCCGCCAATCGGCAACGTCAAGAGCGCCCCCAACGCGAGCGCCATCAGAAAGAAGAGTGCAAGCCCCGCACGGCTGACCGATTCGCTCACCCCGAGCGTGAGCCCGAGGCCGATCGTGAGCACCGCCAACAGAATCACCGCGTCGTTGTGGCCGCGGGGCAGACGCCACACCCGGGCGAGACGGCCGTCGAGCTTCGCCCACGCGACGACGCTCCCGGCGAAGGCGACGGCGCCGATCACCGCGCCCAACACCGCCAGGATCCCGACCGAGGTCGGCAGGGGGGCCTTCGCCCCGACCAGCTCGAGCGCGGCGATCGCCGCGGCAGCGCCCCCCCCGAGGCCGTTGTAGATCGCGACCATCTGCGGCATTTCGGTCATCGCCACCTTACGGGCCCCGTACCAAGCGAATCCTCCGCCCAAGGCGATCGCAACGACCATCCAGCCGAAGTTTTTCAACCCGGGGGTGAAGAGGGTCACCACCACCGCGACAACCATCGCGATCCCGGCCAGGCGAAACCCCTGGACCGCAGTCGCCGGCGAACTCATCGCCCGCAAGCCGAGGATGAAGGCAAGCGTGGCGAGAAAATAGACCAGTGCAATCACCGCTCACCCCCCTTCTTCTGAAACATCGCGAGCATCCGGTCGGTCACCACATAGCCGCCCACGGCGTTTGCGGCCCCGAGCGCGACCGCAACGATGCCGATCGCGATCTCCGCACCACTCTCGGCGTGGCCGAGCGCGAGCATCCCCCCGACGAGGACGATCCCATGGACGAAGTTCGACCCCGACATCAGCGGCGTATGGAGAATCACCGGTACCCGCGAGATGATCTCGTAACCGGCAACCGCCGCGAGCATAAAGATAAAGAGCGCCGTCATGCCATCCATCGTCATCCCCTTCCCAACCAGGCGCGCACCCGCTCATTCACGAGTTCCCCGTCGCGGGTGACACACGTTGCGGTGAGCACCTCATCCTCCCATTGCCATGCGAGCGCCCCGTCGCGCACGTGCGGCTGGAGGAAGTTCCAGAGATTTTTCGCGAACATCTCAGAGGCGTGGATCGGCATCCGGCTGTGGATAAACGCCGGACCGATCACCAACACGTCACCGATCCACCGCTTCTCGCCAAAAACGCTCCCTTCGACGTTCCCCCCTTGCTCTGCGGCGAGATCGACCACCACCGACCCGGGACGCATCGCCGCGAGCATCTCCGCCGTGACGATCTTGGGCGCTGGACGCCCGGGGACCGACGCGGTGGTGATCACGACATCGGCCGCAGCCACCGCTTTCGCGAGCGCTGCGCTCTGTCGTGCGCGCTCCTCGTCCGTGAGTTCACGCGCGTAGCCCCCCTCGCCCACCGCAACCACGCCGGTGTCGACAAACTTCGCCCCAAGGGACGCCACCTGCTCTCGCGTCTCGGGACGGACGTCATACGCTTCGACCATCGCCCCGAGGCGACGAGCCGTCGCGATCGCCTGCAACCCCGCGACGCCGCACCCGATCACGAAGACCTTTGCCGGGCGAATCGTCCCCGCCGCGTAGGTGAGCATCGGGAAGAATTTCGGCGCATGGTCGGCAGCAATAAGCGCCGCCTCGTACCCCGCGACGGTCGCCTGGGACGAGAGGATATCCATCGGCTGCGCGCGGGTGATGCGCGGCAAGAGTTCCAGCGCAAACGCGGTCACCCGTTGGCGGCAGAGGAGCTCGACGCGGGGGGCCGACTCCCACGGGCGGAGCGCGCCAACGAGCGCCGCACCTGGGCGCATCGCGGCAATCTCTTCATCCGTTGGGGGCATCACGCAGAGGACGACGTCGGCCTCGGCACAGACAGCGACGTTTTGCTCGACCCATCGCACCCCCGCAAAAGCCGCATCGCGAAAGAAGCTGCGCTCGCCGCTCCCTTTGGCCATCACGATCGTCGCCCCTGCTTTCGTATAGTGGGCGACGAGGTCAGGGACCAGTGCCAACCGTCGCTCTTCGGGGGCAGACGCCGCTGCGACGCCCAAAATCCATCCCATACCACACTCCTTGGGTTTCGTTCGCTATCCGCCGCCGACGGTTAGCGGCGCTTTTTCGGTTCTAACACCTCTTGCCCACCCATCCACGGGCGCAACGCCTCGGGAACGACCACGCTGCCGTCGGCCTGCTGGTAGTTTTCGAGCACCGCGACGAGCGTCCGCCCCACTGCCAAGCCCGAACCGTTCAGCGTATGGAGCGGCTGCGGCTTTCCCCCCTCCGGGCGAAAGCGCGCCTGCATCCGGCGTGCCTGAAACGCTTCGGTATTGGAACAGGAGGAGATCTCCCGGTAGGTCTTCTGGGCGGGCAACCAGACCTCCAAATCATACGTCATCGCCGCGCCAAAACCCAAGTCCCCGGTACATAATTTCACCTTACGATAGGGTAAGCCCAGTTTAATCAAAATCGCTTCGGCGTGGGCGGTGAGCTCTTCGAGCGCCTCATAGGAGCGGTCGGGGTGTTCGATGCGCACCAGTTCCACCTTTTCGAATTGGTGCTGGCGAATGAGTCCCCGGACGTCGCGGCCGTGGGAACCGGCTTCGGCGCGGAAACAGGGGGTCCAGGCAACGAACTTGAGCGGCAGGTCGCGCTCTTCGATGATCTGATCGCGCACGATGTTGGTCACGGGAACCTCCGCCGTCGGAATGAGGTAGAGCGGCTCGGCGTCAGAGCGTGGAACGCGGAAGAGATCCTCTTCGAATTTCGGCAATTGCCCTGTGCCCACCAGCGTCCGCGGTAGGACCAAAAACGGCGGGGCCACCTCTTCGTAGCCATGTTCGCGGGTATGGACGTCGAGCATGAATTGCGCGAGCGCCCGATGGAGCCGCGCCACGTCGCCGCGCAGGAGCGCAAAACGGCTCCCCGAGAGCGCTGCGGCGATCTCGTTCTCGAGTCCCCCCAAACCTTCAGCAATCTCGACATGATCGCGGATCTGAAAATCGAACGCCCGCGGCGTCCCCCAACGGGAGACCTCGACGTTGTCGGCATCGCTCGCACCGTCAGGAACCGAAGGGTGCGGGAGATTCGGAAGCTGCAGGAGAAACGCCTCGAGTTCGGCAAGCAGCGTGTTGAGCCGCACCTCATTCGCCTCGAGCGCCGCTTTTACTTCGGCCACCTGCTGTAAGAGGTCATCCGCCGCCTCGCCGCGCGCCTTGCGCTGCCCCACCTCTTTGGAGAGGCGATTGCGCTGCGCCTGCAACTCCTGCGTTTTCGCCTGCAGCGCTTTGCGCTCCCCTTCGAGCGCGGCAAAGCGTTCCCAATCGATCGTGCCCCCCCGCCGCGCCAACGCCGTTTGCACGGCAGCCAAGTCTTGTCGCAACCACTGAATATCGAGCATCGTCGTTTTCCTCACTTACGGTTGATGTTTGTTGCGCCACTCCTCGTCGAGCGCGCGCAACCGCGCCAATTTTTCCCCGATCCGCTGCTCCAAGCCGCGATCGGTCGGACGATACCACCGCGCACGCGGCACCCCTTCGGGAAGATAGTCGACCCCCGGCGCAAAGCCCCCCGGTTCATCGTGCGGATAGCGGTAACCCTTCGCCGCACCGATCTCTTTGAGCAACCGCGTCGGGGCGTTGCGCAAATGGAGCGGCACGGGTCGCGAGCCGTCACGGGCGACAAAAGCGCGCACCTCTTGGTAGGCACGGTAGAGGGCGTTCGACTTCGGCGCACAGGCGAGATAGACCACCGCCTCCGCGAGCGCCAACTCCCCCTCCGGCGACCCCAACCGCTCGTATGCCTCGAGTGCGGCGAGCGCAAGCGGCAACGCCCGCGGATCGGCCAATCCCACATCTTCACTGGCGATGCGAACGATCCGCCGCCCGAGATAGCGCGGATCGGCTCCCCCGTCGAGCATCCGGCAGAACCAGTAGAGCGCTGCGTCGGGGTCGGAACCGCGCACCGCTTTGTGGAGCGCCGAGATCTGGTCGTAAAACGCGTCCCCCCCTTTGTCGAAACGCCGGAGCCGCGCCCCCAAGGTCGAGACGGCAAAATCGCGGTCGACGACCGCACGGCCGCTGCTTTTCGCCGCGGCCCAGAGCCATTCGAGGTCATTGAGCAGCCGCCGTGCATCCCCATCGGCCTGCGCGATGAGCCAGCCACGCACGTCGTCATCGAGCGCCACCGCCTCGTCGGGAAAGCGGGCTGCGGCGCGGTCGAGCAACTCCGCCAACGCCGCGTCGGAGAGCGGCTCAAGCCGAAACACCGTGAGACGCGAGAGCAACGCCGAATTGACCTCAAACGACGGATTTTCGGTCGTCGCCCCCATCAGCGTCACCAGGCCGCTCTCGACGTGGGGAAGCAACACATCCTGTTGCCCCTTGTTGAAGCGGTGGATCTCGTCGAGGAAAAGGACCGTCGCTTGACCGAGCGCGCGCGCCTCTTCCGCTGCAGCAACCACCTCGCGCAACTCTTTCACCCCTGCGGTGACGGCCGAAAGGGCGACGAAGCGGGCGGCACAGCTGGTGGCCACCACCTGCGCGAGCGTCGTCTTCCCGACCCCCGGCGGCCCCCAAAGGAGGAGCGAAAAGAGCTGACCGCGACTGACCGCGAGCGTCAGCGGCTTTCCCGGCCCGATGAGGTGGGCTTGGCCTACCACCTCCTCGAGCGACCGAGGCCGCATCCGCTCCGCAAGGGGCACCGGCACGGAAGGTCGCCCCGTCACGGCCGACGCTCCCCGGCACGCGGCTCGAAAGCGCGCAAAACCACTGCATCGGGTGGCAGGGTGATCTGAAAAGCGCTCGCATTGGGCTCACGCCGCAAAAAACGGGGAAATACCAGCTCAGTCGTCTGCCCGAGCGCATCGACGACGACGAGCGACTGAAGACGGTCACCGGCAAGCGTGATCGTCACCTGCCGGATCAGCCCCGACTCGTCACGCGGGCGCATCACCCAGACCGATTCTCCCCCGCGCACGGCACTTCGCTCCAAAATGAAACGCTCGGGGAGCGTCTCCGGCTCGAGGAGCATACCGAGCGGTCCGGAACGGACCGTCGCGGGGTCGAGCGGCTGCAGACTCGCCTGGCGAAGATCGGCGTCCCAGATCGTCACCGTTTGCCCATCGCTCACTGTGACCTGAGAAAAAGGGCGGACGATCTCCCAGCGAAACCGGAACCCGGGCGCCCAAGCAAACCGCCCCTCGAGCGTCCGCACGCTCCCGTCGCCCCGCCGCTCCACCTGACGGAATTCGCCCTCCGCAGCGGTCACCCCCTTGGCCCAGGAGATGAGCGGCGCCCACGCCGCATTGTCTGGGGCAGACCAGACCGAGAAGGGAAGCGCGATGAGGCCAATCATCGTAAGCTGCCGCGCCAACGCGATAAAACGCACGAAAAACCTCATCCTTTCTGCTCCGGAACCAGCACCTTGCGGTTGCCGTTCGCCTCAGGGGGCGAAACGAGCCCGGCACGCTCCATCGCCTCGATCAAACGCGCTGCGCGGTTGTATCCGATCCGCAAATGGCGCTGAACCAACGAGATCGACGGCCGCCGCGTCCGCAACACGATCTCGACCGCCTGATCATAGAGGGGATCACTCTCGGCGTCCCCCCCCTCGTCACCCCAGCCGCTCTCCTCATCATCGGTCTCAGCGGTAATCGCTTCGACATAATCGGGCGGGCCGAAGGGTTTGAGATACTCGACCACGCGGTGGACCTCGTCGTCAGCGACAAATGCGCCGTGGACCCGCTGCGGCGTCCCCATTCCGGGCGCAAGGAAGAGCATATCCCCCATCCCAAGGAGCGCCTCCGCACCCATCTGGTCGAGAATCGTCCGCGAATCGACTTTGGACGAGACCTGGAAGGCGATGCGCGTCGGAATGTTCGCTTTGATCAACCCGGTGATCACATCGACCGACGGACGCTGGGTCGCGAGAATCAGATGAATCCCCGCCGCGCGCGCCTTCTGCGCGAGCCGGGCGATGAGCTCCTCGATCTTCTTGCCCGCAACCATCATCAAATCGGCAAGTTCATCGACAACCACGACGATATAGGGGAGTTTCTCAAGCGGCTCGGGATGCTCCGGCGACAGAGAAAAGGGGTTGGGAACATAGCGTTCGTTCGCCTCGGCCTCGGCAATCAGCGCGTTGAAGCCGGCGATGTTCCGCACCCCGAGTGCCGCCATGAGCTTGTAGCGCCGCTCCATCTCAGCGACACACCAGTTGAGCGCCTGCGCCGCGAGCCGCATGTCGGTCACCACCGGCGCGAGCAGATGAGGAATCCCTTCATAGACGGAGAGCTCCAACATCTTGGGGTCGATCATGATCAGCCGCACCGCCTCAGGGCCCGATTTGAAGAGAAGCGACAGGATCATCGCGTTGATCCCGACCGACTTCCCGGAACCGGTCGTCCCTGCAACCAGAAGGTGGGGCATCTTCGCGAGATCGGCCGTCACGGGTGCCCCGCCGATATCTTTCCCCAAACAGAGGGTGAGCGGCGACTTCGCGTTGGCATAGAGAGGGGAATCGAGCACCTCGCGGAGCCGCACAATCTGCCGTTTCGGGTTAGGCACCTCGAGCGCCATGCAGCTCTTCCCCGGAACGATTTCGACCACCCGGATCGAGACCAACGAGAGTGCCCTGGCGAGATCCTTCGCCAGATTGACGATCTGGGCCCCTTTGACGCCAGTTGCGGGCTCAATTTCGTAGCGGGTGACCACCGGCCCGGGAATGGCCCCGACGACGCGCACCCGCACGCCAAATTCTGCCAGTTTCGTCTCGATCAACCGCGAGGTTGCTTCAATACTCTCAGGCGTCACAGAGCTCGGCTGCGGCTTCGGCAAATCCAACAGGGTCAAGGGGGGAATCGGCGGCTCCCCAGGTTTGGGCATCACCCGCTCTCCGCGCACGACGCCGCCATGAGGCAGACTCAAAGGCGAACGATCGGCACCTGGATCGGCAGACGATCGAGGCGGCAGCTCCCGCGGGGGAACCGCGACCTCGGCCAATGGAGCAGCAGCAGTTTCGCCCCCTTCGCTCACCCCCTTCTCCGCTTCGGCTCCTGCTTCGGGCCACGCCATCTCAGAAGCAAACGCCTCAGAGGCAAACGCCTGAGCGGGAAAGGTCGCCTCGTCAGAGGTCAAGGATGGCAGGGGTCGTCGCAACCGTTCGCGGAGCTTCCCCCAAAAGTCGCGTGCGCGTGCTTTCACCGCGGCGATCCATGTGGTGAAACGCGCAAGATGCCGGTGCAGCCCATCCCATTGCGGAGGTGCCACGCGAGAAACCCCCGTTGCCCCTTGGCGGAGACGCAGCCACCCCTGCCAGGCCCGCTCCACTCCCACGCCAACCCGCTCGGTGATCTCTACCCAGCTCACCCCCCAAGTGAGACTAAAGCCCACCAGAAAGAGCGCCAGGAGCAGGAGCGTTCCGCCGACAAATCCCAGACGAAGGGCGACGAACGTCCCGAGTTCCTGTCCGAGCACCCCACCGGCCCCTTGGGGAAGTGTCTCGCCCCATCGGTGGAAACGGAGATACTCCAGCGCGCTGGAACTCGCCTGCAACAGCAGAAACCCCAACGCGGTAGCGGCCCACGACCAGCGCCACTGCCCCCACGCGGGAGCAGTGGGTTCAGCCACCTCGTCCCCTCGCTCACTACGCCGCCGATAGACCCGCCACCACCCGATCCCTCCGCGTACCAGGAGCCCAATCCACCACAGCGCCGACCAACCAAAAGCGAAAAACCAGAGATCAGCGAGCCACGCACCGAATCGCCCCCCCGGGTTGTGGATCGTGAGCGCCGTGCCGCTCTTCGACCAACCCGGGTCGTCGGGGTGGTACCCCAAGAGGACCAAGGCGAAATAAGCCCCCACCGCCGCAAGCAGCAACCACCCCCCTTCGTGGAGCAGATGGGCAAACCGTCTCTTCGTCAAAGGAACCTTCCCCGCAAACCATTACAGGCTATTATACCGAGCAACGATCCCGGAACTTCCGCCCCTTTTCCCTGCTCTTCGACTCGTACTACAATGGTCATCTTTCATCACCACCGAAACACCCAGGGAGTAGCACTTTGACCGACACCACGACCCAGCGCGAAAAGGCCCGTGAAGAGCTCAAAAAAGCCGCGCTCGACTACCACGAACGCCCCACCCCCGGCAAATGGGCGATCGTCCCGACCAAAGCCCTCTCCAACCAACGCGACCTGGCGCTCGCCTACTCTCCGGGCGTTGCGGCGCCATGTGAAGCGATCGTCGCTGACCCCACCGCAGCGGCACGCTACACCAACCGCAGCAACCTGGTGGCGATCATCACCAATGGCACCGCGGTTCTTGGCCTTGGCGATATCGGGCCGCTCGCCGCAAAGCCGGTGATGGAAGGGAAAGCGGTCCTCTTCAAGAAATTCGCCGGGATCGATGCGATCGACCTCGAAATCAACGAAAAAGACCCCGAAAAACTCGTCGAAGTGATCGCTGCGCTCGAGCCCTCATTCGGCGGCATCAACCTCGAAGATATCAAAGCGCCCGACTGCTTTCTCGTCGAGCGGAAACTCAGAAACCGCCTCAAAATTCCGGTTTTCCATGACGACCAGCACGGCACCGCGATCGTCGTCGCCGCCGCACTTCTGAACGCCCTGCAGGTGGTGGGTAAGCGCATCGACGAAGTGAAACTCGTCACCGCCGGCGCCGGTGCCGCAGCGCTCGCGTGCCTCAACCTGCTGGTGAAACTGGGGCTGCCGAAAGCCCACATCTGGGTCACCGACATCGCAGGCGTCGTCTATGAGGGGCGTGAGGAGCTGATGGACCCGGACAAAGCGCAATTTGCGCAGAAGACTGAAGCACGCACTCTGGCTGAAGTGATCGAAGGGGCCGATATCTTCCTGGGGCTTTCTGCCGGTGGGGTTTTGAAGCCCGAGTGGGTCGCCAAAATGGCGCCGCGGCCGATCATCTTTGCCCTTGCGAACCCCACCCCCGAGATCCTCCCCGAAGCGGCCAAAGCGGTCTGCCCCGACGCGATTCTCGCCACCGGCCGCAGCGACTACCCCAACCAGGTCAATAACGTCCTCTGCTTCCCCTACCTCTTCCGCGGCGCGCTCGACGTCGGCGCGACGACGATCACCGACGAAATGGAGATCGCCGCCGTCAAAGCGATCGCGGAACTGGCCCGTGCTGAAGAGAACGAGGTAGTAGCCGCGGCCTACGCCGGCGAGAAACTCCGTTTCGGCCCCGATTATCTGATCCCGAAGCCTTTCGACCCGCGGTTGATGCTCACGATCGCCCCTGCTGTAGCCGAAGCGGCGATGGCGAGCGGTGTCGCCACCCGCCCGATCGACGACTTCGACGCCTACCGCGAGCGGCTGCAAAACTTCGTCTATGCCTCTGGGACCCTGATGAAGCCGGTCTATGCCATCGCCAAGCGCGCGAAGTTCAAAAAGATCGCCTACGCCGAAGGGGAAGAGGAGCGGGTGCTCCGTGCCGCGCAAGTCGTCGTCGACGAAGGGATCGCGAAGCCGGTGCTCATCGGGCGCCCTGCGGTGATCGCCCAGCGGATCGAACGGTTCGGCTTGCGCCTGCGCGAAGGGGTCGACTATGAGGTGGTCAACGTCGAAAACGATCCCCGCTACCGGGCGCTGTGGCAAGAGTACCACCAGATCATGGAGCGGCGGGGGGTGACGCCGCAACTCGCGAAGATCGAGATGCGCCGCCGCCACACCCTGATTGGCGCGATGCTTCTGCGCCACTGGGAGGTTCACGGCCTTATCTGCGGCACCTGGGGCGTGCCCACGATGCACCTCAACTACATCGACCAGGTGATCGGCAAACGCCCCGGCGCCACCTGTTACGCCGCGATGAACGCGCTGCTCCTTCCCAACCGCCAGATCTTCCTTGTCGACACCCACATCAACATCGACCCCACCGCGGCACAGATCGCCGAAATCACCCGGATGGCCGCGCGCAAGATGATGCGCTTCGGCATCACGCCAAAAGCGGCGCTCCTCTCCCACTCCAACTTCGGCTCATCGGACGCCGCGAGCGCCGTCAAGATGCGCGAGGCGCTCTGCATCTTGCGCGAGATCGCCCCGTGGCTCGAAGTGGACGGCGAAATGCACGGCGACATCGCACTCGACCCCGCGATGCGTTCGGAACTGATGCCCCGCTCCACCCTCACCGGTGAAGCGAACCTCTTGGTCCTCCCCAACATCGACGCGGCCAATATCGCGTACAATCTGCTGAAAACCGCGGCTGGCGGCGGTATTGCGATCGGCCCGATGCTCTTAGGTGTCCAGAGGCCGGTCCACATCCTCACCGCGACCTCGACGGTGCGGCGCATCGTCAACATGACGGCGCTCACCGTCGCCGAAGCCAACGTGGGACCGCGTGCCGTCGAACCGACGCCGCCGATGAGCGACCCGATGATCACCCAACGCTAGGAGCACTCCATGGCACAACACCGCCGACTCATCATTCTCGGATCTGGCCCCGCCGGCTACACCGCAGCGATCTACGCCGCGCGGGCAAACCTCCAACCGATGCTGATCACCGGTCTTGAGCAGGGTGGGCAGCTCATGACCACCACCGACGTCGAGAACTGGCCGGCTGACCCCGACGGCGTGCAAGGACCCGAACTGATGGCCCGGTTCGAAGCCCACGCCCGCCGCTTCGGCACCGAGATCGTCTTCGACCACATCCACACCGCAGTGCTCACCGAGCGGCCATTCCGCCTCGTTGGCGACGCCGGGGAATACACCTGCGACGCGCTCATCATCGCCACCGGGGCGTCGGCCAAATACCTCGGCATCCCGTCAGAAGAGCGCTTCAAAGGGCGGGGCGTTTCAGCGTGCGCCACCTGCGACGGCTTCTTCTACAAAGGGCAAGCGGTCTGCGTCGTCGGCGGCGGCAACACCGCGGTGGAAGAGGCGCTCTACCTTGCGAACATCGCGAGCAAAGTCTATCTCATCCATCGCCGCGACCAGTTCCGCGCCGAAAAAATCCTCGTCGACCGCCTGATGCAGCGCGTCGCCGAGGGCAAAGTGGAACTGGTGTTGGACCACGTCGTCGATGAGATCCTCGGCGATGAGAGCGGCGTCACCGGCATTCGCGTCAAACATCGCGAGAGTGGCGCCCCGCGGGAGATTGCCCTTCACGGTGTCTTCATCGCGATCGGCCACCAACCCAACACCCAACTCTTCGTCGGGCAGCTCGAAATGGAGAACGGCTACCTGGTCACGAAGGGCGGCCGCAACGGCAACGCCACTGCAACAAGCATCGAAGGGGTCTTCGCCTGCGGCGACGTGCAAGACCACGTCTACCGCCAAGCGATCACCAGCGCCGGCACCGGCTGTATGGCGGCGCTCGACGCTGAACGCTACCTCGACGCGCTTGCCACCCGCTCATGACCCGCCGCCGAGAGCCGCTCACGCCAGAGTGGCAGGAGGCGCTTCGCGAATGGGTTGCGAACGGAGCGCTTCCGGGCGCGCCACGCCGCCGCGGGGAGCGCGCCCCAACCGCCGCGCAAAGCGCAGCAAAGCAGCCGCCGCAACCGGCGATTGACCCCGATCGCCAACTCTGGCAGCGCTGGCTTCAGGAGGCAGGGGTCACCCCCCTCCCGCCGCGCGACCGCGCCGCCCTGCAAAAACCCCTTCCACCCCCGCACCCCCGCCAGCGCGAACGCGCCGAAGCCGAAGTCAAGGAGCAGCTTCTTGCCCCGCTCACGCTCGACGATTGGCTCGACCACGACAGCGACACCCAGTTCCTCCGCCCCGGTGTCCCCCGGCGGATGCTGCTTGAGATGCGGCGGGGTCGCTGGACGATCCGCCGCCAGCTCGACCTCCACGGCCTCACTCGGGAAGAGGCGCGCGTCGCGATGAGCGCGTTCCTTGCCGAGGCGCTTTTGAGTGGTGAGCGGTGTGTCCGCATCATTCACGGCAAAGGACTCGGGTCACCTGGCGGGGTGAGCGTCTTGAAACACCTCTCCCGCCAATGGCTCACCCGCCGTGAAGAGATCCTCGCCTTCTGCGAAGCCGCCCCCCACCAAGGGGGGAGTGGCGCGCTTCTGGTGCTTCTCCGGGCGCCCAACGGAACACTTTCCAGCAAAGGACCTGCTCGATGAATAGCGCATTCCTATAACAAAACAAAAGGGGCGCCAGAGATAAAGGAGCACCAGAGGAGAGCGGAAACGGCAAATGAGATTCTCCGACCTTCCGCCTGCAGCGCGCGCCTTGTGGGCAAAAAGCGGCGAGCCATGCGGTCACGGGCTCCTGGCTCACATGTTGGATGTCGCGGCCGTCGCGGAGGTGATCCTGAAGCGGGAGTCACCCCAAACAAAAGCCTGGGTGGCAAAGGTTTTCAGTCTATCGCAAGAATCGGTGCCGCGCTGGATGGGCGCCCTCTGTGGGTTGCACGATTTTGGCAAAGCGATCCCCGGCTTTCAGGCGAAGTGGCTGCAAGGCCAACAAGCCGACGAGACGGCAGGACTTAGGTTCCCCCACGTAGCCTTGAATGCCACACGCCATGATCTGGCCAGCGCTGCCTTGTTGCGGTCCGACCTTGCCCGCCATTTTCCCGGCTCGCCCTGGATATCGGCTGTCTCCCTGGCCTTGGGCGCCCACCACGGTTACTTCCCGCGTCTAACGGAGGTGCGAGAGGCCAAGCCAATCGGCGAAGGACGGGAGTGGAGTGAGGCCCGAGCGCAGCTGCTCGAGGCGTATCTGACGACGTTGCTACCGGATGAATCGCCCGCCTGCACCGAAGTTTCGCTTCCCGCCGCCGCGTGGCTCGCCGGGCTCACCAGTGTAGCCGACTGGATTGGTTCCAACCAGGAGTGGTTTCCCCCGGGGGAACGGGGCGAGACCCTGGCCGAGCATCACGCTGCGTCCCTTGAACTTGCCGAAGAGGCGCTGGACGCAATCGGCTGGCCGGGCTTCAGGCCCTTGCTGGCAAAAGAGGCAGGAAGCGATGAACTGATCGGGCGCATCCTGGGGCGCCCAGACCCCATCGCGGCGCGCCCCCTGCAACAGGCGGCGGATCGTCTCTTGCGCGATGCCGACGGCCCGGTCCTGATGATCGTCGAAGCCCCCATGGGCGAAGGCAAGACGGAACTGGCGTTTCTTGCCCACCTGCGGCTTCAGGCCGCCTACGGTCACCGCGGCCTCTATGTGGCCTTGCCCACCCAAGCCACCGGCAACGCCATGTTCGACCGTGCCTTGACCTTCCTGCGCAGCTTCTCGCCGGAGATTCGCCTCGACATTCAGCTCGTCCACGGGGGCGCGGTGCTGGATGAGCGGGTCCACCGACTGCGTGGGGTGAATGCCGACGAGAGCGATTCCATTGCCTCCTCCGCCTGGTTCGCCCAGGGCAAGCGCGCCTTGCTCTCGCCCTATGGCGTGGGCACCGTCGATCAGATCATGTTGGCCACCCTCCATGTCAAACACCACTTCGTGCGTCTCTGGGGCCTCGCGAACCGAGTGGTGGTGCTGGACGAAATCCACGCCTACGACACCTACACCGGCGGCCTGATCGAAGCGCTACTGCATTGGCTCAAAGGGATGCACTGCTCGGTGGTGCTGATGAGCGCCACCCTCCCGGCCCATCGTCGTCGCGAGTTTCTCAAGGCGTGGGGCGCAAAAGATGCGCCAGAGATCGCTTACCCCCGAGTGCAGATTGTCGATGCTCAAGGTGTGCGGGGCGAAACGGTTGCGTGCCGTGCCCTTCCCCCGATCGAAGTGAATGCGATACCCGAAAGTCTGGAGGCCATCGCCGAGGAAGCCATAGCTGCCCTCGCGGACGGAGGCTGTGGTGTGGTCATCGTCAACACCGTTCAACGCGCCCAAGACCTCTATTCCCTCCTCAAGGACAAGATGCCCAAGACCTATGGGAGCGAAGCGCAGCTGCTGCTCTTTCATGCCCGCTACCCTGCGGATGAACGGAGCGACCGGGAAAAGCGCGTCCTCGCCACCTTTGGCCGCGGTCACCACGTCCAGCGACCAACCCGTGCGCTCCTCATCGCCACCCAGGTGGTCGAACAGAGCCTCGACATCGACTTCGACTGGATGATCACCGACCTTGCCCCTGTCGACCTCTTGCTGCAACGAGCCGGACGGCTCCACCGCCACGAGCGGCAACGCCCCACGGCCCACACTGTCCCGCGGCTGCGGGTGGCCGGTTTGCAGCGCGACCGTCTGCCGGAACTCGAGAAAACCGCCTGGGGCTTCGTCTATGACCCCTATCTCCTCTATCGCACCTGGGCGATCGTGCGCAACGAGAGTCGCTGGCATCTGCCGCACGACATCGACCGGCTGGTGCAAGCGGTCTATGGCAGTGACGATCTACTACAATGGGCGGACGATCTCGACGACAAGCCGATCGCGACGATCGATGCGGCCTACGGCAAGTCTCGCGCCGCCATCCAAGACCAGAAACAGCGCGCCATCAACGCAACCATCAATGCCGAGGCCGAAGTGCAGAATGCCTATGATAAACCGCGGGCAAACGAAGAAGGAGAGGGCTTTGAAGGCTTGAGGGCAGTCACTCGCCTGGGGGATGAGGGGGTCACGGTGGTCCCCGTGATCGAAGAGGCCGACGGCTGGCGGCTTTTCGCCGGGGATGCCCCTATCGACCCCAATTTGGCGATCGACGACACGCTTGCGAGGCGCATCTACCGCCGTCAGGTGCGGCTCTCGCGCAAGGAGCTCATCCAGGCAATCCTCGCCCAACCGCTCCCCAAGGGGTTCGAATCGCACCCGCTGCTGCGCAACTTGCGTCCGCTGCGATTCGGGAAAGACGGTGTGGCCGATCTGGGCCGCCTGCGGGTGCGGTTAGACCCCGAGCTTGGCATCATTTACGAAACTGCGACCAAGGAGGAGAGATGACGGAGACCACAGCCTTTAACCTCCTCGACGAGGCCTGGATACCGGTCCGCACTCATGCCGGTGACGTCGTCGAAGTCAGCCTGACCGATGTCCTCATGAAGGCCCGGGACTATGCCGCGCTCGCGGAAACCTCGCCCCCCAACCTCGTTGCGCTCTACCGCTTGTTGCTGGCGGTGTTGCATCGTGCGCTCACCACCCAGTATGGGCGATGGCGCGATGCGGATCGCGCCCGCTGGTTCCGCGACGGTTTGCCCGAGGCACCGATCCGCTCTTATCTGGAGAAGTGGCGCGAACGCTTCTGGCTCTTCCACCCTAAGGAGCCTTTCATGCAGGTGGCGGCATTGGCCACAGCTGCTGAAACCCGGGAAAAGTTCAAGCCCATTACCCAGATCACGCTTGAAAAGGCAAACGGAAGCACGCCCGTTCTCTTCGATCATTCGCAGGATGATGCACCTGCCTCGATCTCGCCAGCCCAGGCGTGTCGCAACCTCTTGGGTTTTCTTCAGTTCACACCAGGGGGGCTAGTCAAAACGATACGGACCTCAGACAACGGTGGTCCATTGGCAAACAGCGCTGCGGTCGTGCCGATCGGTGCAGACTTCTCCGAAACCTTGCTGCTTGGCCTGCACCCCTTCGACGACCGTCTTGCCGATGATGATCTGCCGAACTGGGAACGACCGCAGCCCACCATCGATCGGTTGCGCGCTGTTCCGACCGTGGCGTCGGGAACAAATGACCGCTATACCCGCCTGACCCGCGCCGTGCTCCTGGAGCCGCATGTGGATGCTAACGGAAACCTGCTGGGAGTGAGCCGTTTGCGTTTTGCAGCGGGCCTGGCGCTGGAAGACGACCCCAACGCCCCCGACCCTATGGTCTGTTACCGGATCAACAAGGACGGGAAGGCCATTCGCATCTCGTTTGCCGCGGGGCGCGCCATCTGGCGCGACCTGCCGTCGCTACTGCCCGACCCCAGCCGATCCACCGATATCCCGCCTGCCATCCTGGGGTATGCAGCCACCCTCTACGAGGCCCTTGGGCAGTGGGATGCCTTTATACATGTCCTCACGGCCGGCGTGGCGAGTGATCAGGCGAAACTCCTTCGTTGGCGAATGGAGCACATCGAAATGCCTGAAGTCTTGTTGATGCAAGCCGATGCAGCGGAATTCCTGCGCCACCAGATTCGTTTCGCCGAAGCGTTTTTCGATAGTTGCCTGCGTAATCTGCTCATCGACATGATTGCCCAAACAATGCCGGATGCCGATCACAAAGACACCAAAGCACGTGCCAAATCCATCCTGAAGGCCAGCCCCGCCGCCGCATCCTTCTTCTCCGCCGCCGAGCGCGCCCTGCCCAAGCTCATGCAGCAGGCTGCGGCGTGCGATTTCGATCCTGCCGAGCGGGCGTGGAAGGCTGCCCTGGCTGAAGCCGCCGAAGCGTCTTGGGCGGCAACCCGGAAGAGTCTGGGTGACTCCGCCGCCGTCCTGCGCGCCGAGGCCAAAACTAGGCCTCGATTCGATGTTCTGTTGAAAACCCTCGTTCCCCCTGATCCAACTGCCGCGCCTTTACCCAAACCAGAGGAGGTCTCTGCATGAGCGACCATGCTGCATCCTTCATCGCCTACCTGATCGGTCTCCAGGATCGAGATCGCGCCGCCTTAGCCCACCTCAAGCGCAGCCTGGCCTTCGACCCTGGAGCCTATCCCCAGGCCTATCCTTACGTCGAACGTTTCGTAGGCGCTGAATGTCACGCCGAAGATCCACACCGCCTGGCCATGTACCTGACAGCGGGTTTGTTCGCCCTCCATCCGCTGCACCAGGAGGGCAGCAGCTTGGCTGCGGCTTTGGGCCGGGTGGGACGTAACCACCAAAGCGGAAGCATCGAGGAACGCTTCATCGCCTTGTTGAGTGCGGAAGCAGAAAGCCTGCCGACCCTCTTGCGCCAGTGTGTTTCCTTGCTCGCCGCCGATGGCGTAGGTTGCGATTACGCCCAACTGCTTGCTGATCTGACGCGACTGCTCGACCCATGGAATCTGGAAGCCCGGGACCGGGTGCGCCAACGCTGGGCGCGGGATTTCTACCGCGCCTTTGAGGCCGCCGATGGCGCAGATGCCGCCCTGCTGACCACCGAACCCGAACTCGAACTTTGATAGGAGAACAACATGAGCCTGTTTGTCGAATTTCACCTGATCCAGAACTTCGCCCCGTCCAACCTCAACCGCGACGATACCGGTGCCCCCAAGGATGCGCTCTTTGGCGGCTATCGCCGGGCACGGGTGAGCAGTCAATGTTTCAAGCGGGCGATCCGTCGCAACGCAGCGAACGCCGCCTTGATTCCCAGCGAAAACCAGGGCGTGCGGACCAAGAAGTTGAAACAACTGCTGGAGGCGAAACTTGCCGAGCTCGGTCGCACGGACGCCGGTGGCCGAATCGAGGCGGCTCTTGCGGCGGCAGGGCTCAAGGTCAAAGACGATGGCAAGACCGAGTATCTGCTCTTCCTCGGCCGAGGCGAGATCGAGGCTCTGGCTCAGTTGATCCACAAACACTGGGATGTCTTGGGCGATCTGCCTGTTGCTAACGAAAAGAAAACGAAGAAGGAGGCCAAGGGTGCGTTGCCTGCGGAAGTGGTCAAGGAAGCCAAGGCCCTGTTGAACGGCCAGAAGGCGGTGGATGTGGCGCTCTTTGGGCGCATGTTGGCGGATGAGCCTGGCGTGAACCAGGATGCTGCTTGCCAGGTGGCCCATGCCATTTCCACACACCGCGTGGAGCGTGAGTTCGACTACTTCACCGCTGTGGACGATATGGGCGATGAGGACGAAAGCGGTGCCGGCATGATCGGCCTGGTCGAGTTCAACTCCGCCACCTTCTACCGCTACGCCGTAATCGATGTGGCGAAGCTGGTTGGCAACCTGCAGGAAGATCGGGAACTGGCCCTCACAACCATCAAAGCCTTCACACAAGCGATGGCGCGAGCCATTCCTACGGGCAAACAGAACACCTTCGCCGCCCACAACCCGCCGAGTTTCATAGGCGTGGTGCTGCGCCACACGAGCCCCTTCAACCTCGCCAACGCCTTTGAAAAGCCTGTCTGGCCGAAAAAAGACGAAGCCATCACGGCCCTTTCTGTTGCGAAACTTGCGGCCTACGATGCACAAGTGTCTGGCATCTATGGTGACGGCAAGGACCAATGGGCCTATCTCGACCTTACCGGCAGCTGGCCCCGTGACAAGGGGGAAGCGCAAGCGAGCCTCGACGCCTTGGCGGCCTGGGTGGAAACGAAAGTGCGAGCCGAGCTGGGGGCCTGACCATGCCAACGCTATTGCTGCGGCTCTCCGGCCCCATGCAGTCTTGGGGCACCACGAGCCGCTTCGACGAACGGGACAGCCAGCTTGAACCCTCCAAATCGGGCGTCATCGGCCTCATCTGCGCCGCCCTGGGGCGTGATCGCACCGAGCCGGTGGATGATCTGGCACGCCTCAGGATGGGGGTACGCGTCGACCGTGAAGGGGTGTTGATGCGGGATTACCAAACCGCGACAGGTCTCCTCTCCGCTGACGGGAAAGTCAATTGGGAACGCACCGTCGTCAGTCCCCGTTACTACCTGGCCGACGCCGCCTTCCTGGTAGGGCTGGAAGGGGATGACCGCCAACTTCTGGAGCACATCCACGCTGCCCTGCGTGCCCCGGTCTGGCCGCTTTTTCTCGGACGCAAGAGTTTTCCGCCGGGCGAACCGGTCTGGCTAGCAAACGCGATTCTGGAGCAAGACCTGAAAAGTGCCTTGCTCGCCTGGCCGCGCATTGCCAAACCCCGAAAAAAAGCGGACGAACAAAGACCCCTGCGGCTGGTTCTCGAAGACCCCCGTTCAGGGGCGATGCGCATGGATCAGCCGGTTGCCCCCTTCTCCCAGCGCCGCTTCGGCCCGCGCTACATCGTCTCGGAGGCCGTCGATGTTCCTCTCTAAGCTGACACTCGACCCTCGCGATCCCAAGGCGCGACGCGACCTCGCCGACGCCTACGAAATGCATCGCACCCTTGCGCGCGCCTTTGCTCCCGATGAGCAGACCCCGCCGGCCCAGTTTCTCTGGCGTCTGGAACCACGAACCGATTACCGGCCATCGACGGTCGTGCTGGTGCAATCGGAACAGCCGGCGGACTGGTCCTTTCTGAATGCGAATCCGGCCTACCACATCGAGGGCAACAAGGCATTTGATCTGCAAACTTTTATCCAACCCAGCGCGCGTTACCGTTTTCGGCTGCTCGCCAACCCCACCGTCACCCGCCTGGGCAAACGCTACGGCCTCACGGGCGAAGAGGCCCAGAAGGCGTGGCTTACCCGCCAAGGCGAACGTTACGGCTTTTCCGTGCTCGGTTGCGTCCGTCTCGCCGAGGGGCGTTTGCAGGTTCGCCAAAGCCGAACCGGCCATCGCATCACGCTTCATACCGTTTTGTTCGAAGGGTTGCTGCAAGTCGAGTCGGCGGACGCCTTGCGTCTGGGCGTACGCAATGGCCTGGGGCACGGCAAGGCCTTTGGCCTTGGCCTCTTGTCCTTGGCGCGGGTCAAGGAGTGACTGGCCGTGAACGGTCTCCTTCCCCCTTTACGCCCCATCCCCATCAAGGAACGTCTGTCGATACTTTACATCGAACGCGGTAACCTCGACGTGCTTGATGGCGCATTCGTGGTGGTGGACAAAAACGGAGTGCGCACCCATATTCCGTTGGGAGGAGTCGCCTGCCTCATGCTGGAACCTGGCACGCGGGTCTCCCACGCCGCCTGTGCGCTTGCCGCCAAAGTGGGAACCCTGCTCGTGTGGATCGGCGAAGCCGGTGTCCGTCTCTATTCCGCCGGACAACCGGGTGGCGCCCGATCCGACCGTCTGCTCTATCAGGCCAAGTTGGCACTGGATGACGACCTGCGTCTGAAAGTGGTGCGCCGCATGTACGCCTTGCGTTTCGGCGAAGAACCGCCCCAGCGCCGCTCCGTGGAGCAGTTGCGCGGCATCGAAGGCGCTCGGGTGCGGGAAATGTACAAACGCTTGGCCCAGCAGTACGGCGTGGAGTGGCGGGGGCGTAACTACGATGTCGAGGAGTGGGACGCAAGCGACTTGCCCAACCGCTGTCTCTCTGCGGCCACTGCCTGCCTCTACGGTGTAACCGAGGCTGCGGTGCTGGCGGCGGGCTATGCGCCGGCGGTGGGCTTTATCCATACGGGGAAACCGCTTTCGTTCGTTTATGACATCGCTGATCTCTACAAATTCGAAACGGTCGTGCCCGTTGCTTTCCAGGTTGCGGCCAAGCGAGTAGCCGATCCGGAACGGGAAGTCAGGTTACGTTGCCGCGATATTTTTCGCAAAACCCGCCTGTTGGAGCGCATCATCCCGAGCATCGAGGACGTCTTGTCCGCCAGCGGTATTGAGCCCCCGGCACCCGCACCGGAACAAGTGGAACCTGCGATCCCCGAGCGAGAGGTACTTGGTGATGTTGGTCATCGTGGTTGAGAACGCGCCGCCCCGCCTGCGCGGCCGGCTTGCCCTGTGGTTGCTGGAAATTCGCGCAGGTGTCTACGTGGGCAACTATTCGGCCAGGTTGCGCGAACACATCTGGAGCCATGTCGAGGCAGGTATCGAAGATGGAAACGCGGTGATGATCTGGCGCACCAACAACGAAGCGGGGTTCGATTTCATCACCCTAGGATCCAACAGGCGCGTGCCTGTTGAGCTCGACGGTGTCAAGTTGGTCTCTTTCCTGCCACCTGAGTCAGAAGATCAGGTAGATTCCTGTAGCGACAACGCGTAGATTTTAGAACCCAAAAAATGATCTTTAAAAACAGGATTCTGCAGTAAGACTGTTCCCCGCGTGCGCGGGGATGAACCGCATTGCAGGCATATATTTGTCTGCCGTAATATCTGTTCCCCGCGTGCGCGGGGATGAACCGTCGAAAAACGCACCGAACCGAACCCCGATCGCCTGTTCCCCGCGTGCGCGGGGATGAACCGATCGCTTGACGGGTCTTGATTTACTGAAAAACCTGTTCCCCGCGTGCGCGGGGATGAACCGCACTTCAGGATCGACCACATCCATCCGTACTTTCTGTTCCCCGCGTGCGCGGGGATGAACCGTATTCGTTTTGACCTGGCCCGTAACCAGGCAACTGTTCCCCGCGTGCGCGGGGATGAACCGATGCCCTTCTCCACCACCTGATTGCGATTTTCCTGTTCCCCGCGTGCGCGGGGATGAACCGCGATTTGGTGTGGTTTGGTTGCATCGATTACCCTGTTCCCCGCGTGCGCGGGGATGAACCGACGGCAGTCTTGCCAAGGGCTGTTGTAAACCGCTGTTCCCCGCGTGCGCGGGGATGAACCGGACGGTCATACGCCGCTCACGCATCACGGCAACCTGTTCCCCGCGTGCGCGGGGATGAACCGTGGCAATACCCTGCGTAAAGACGAAACCAACCCTGTTCCCCGCGTGCGCGGGGATGAACCGTTATCGTCACAATCGAACCAGAGGTGGATGGCCTGTTCCCCGCGTGCGCGGGGATGAACCGGAGACGAAGAACGCTCAAAACGGTTGGTTTGCCTGTTCCCCGCGTGCGCGGGGATGAACCGAGAATAACGGAAATATGAACCGAGCCGGAGAGCTGTTCCCCGCGTGCGCGGGGATGAACCATCCAAACAAGAATTCATGACTAGCCGTAATCCCTGTTCCCCGCGTGCGCGGGGATGAACCGGTGTAATCGACTGGGTCGGTCCTAGTTTCATTCTGTTCCCCGCGTGCGCGGGGATGAACCCGTAGTGGTGCCATCTGGGTGCTGAATTGTTCTGTTCCCCGCGTGCGCGGGGATGAACCGTACCGACGTAGCGACGGTGCGCATCGCAGACCACTGTTCCCCGCGTGCGCGGGGATGAACCGTCAACGTGCTGAACGTTCCCGCTAATGCGCCGCCTGTTCCCCGCGTGCGCGGGGATGAACCGCAGCGGGAGCAGCAGGAGCAGCGGGAGCAGCACTGTTCCCCGCGTGCGCGGGGATGAACCATCGTCTTCCGCACCGGTCCTCATACCGGATACCTGTTCCCCGCGTGCGCGGGGATGAACCGGACGGCGTTGAGGCGCAGCCGAAGGTCAGAACTGTTCCCCGCGTGCGCGGGGATGAACCGCGGATACGTTCGCGCGGCTGCTCGTGTGCGAACCTGTTCCCCGCGTGCGCGGGGATGAACCGGCGTGCGGCATGAGCGAAACATTCCTCGATACCTGTTCCCCGCGTGCGCGGGGATGAACCGGTTGATGTGCGCCCCGCCACAGATCAATACCCCTGTTCCCCGCGTGCGCGGGGATGAACCGCTCGATGAGCTGCCGATGGAGATCGTGGTCGCCTGTTCCCCGCGTGCGCGGGGATGAACCGGCGCAGGCGTTCTCGAACCTCCAGGCCAAGATCTGTTCCCCGCGTGCGCGGGGATGAACCGTGCTCTTCTGCGGTCGCTGCTGCGCGCATTACCTGTTCCCCGCGTGCGCGGGGATGAACCGGCACCTATGACGTGCTCCCTGAGGGGTACGACCTGTTCCCCGCGTGCGCGGGGATGAACCGCCGCCGTGGATATAACCAACGCTCGGGAAGGGCTGTTCCCCGCGTGCGCGGGGATGAACCGTCTATGACGCGGTAGGTTTCAACGCCAGCTTCCTGTTCCCCGCGTGCGCGGGGATGAACCGCGCGCCCAGCAGGATTCGAACCTGCGACCCTCCTGTTCCCCGCGTGCGCGGGGATGAACCGTATTCAAAGCGAAGGGCCGCGATGTTGCCAAGCCTGTTCCCCGCGTGCGCGGGGATGAACCTTCATCTCAGCAGCGAAAGCGCGCAACTGCTCCCGAGACGCGGTCAGACGACCGATCATCTCCTTGTTGTCAAGCGTGAGCTTGATTTCCAGACCGGGAGACTGTATGCTCATACAATGCGGACCTTCGCCGTTATCTTCTGTTCCCTCGCCGTAGTCATTTCACTGCTGTACTTGGACTTCTTCACCGCAGCAGTGTGGGCGGCTGTCGCTTTGCTGCTCATCTTCAAACGCTAAGCGACTTCAGCCACTCTTTCCACCCCTTCTCATCCGCTTGTGCTACCCGCGCGGCAACGGCAGCGTATAAAAGCTTCTCCCTCTCGACGCAGGAGTGTACTGTCCTGTTCCCCGCGTGCGCGGGGAAGAATCACCACCGATCCGACGTCCGCCACCACCAATGCGACGGCGGCACGGGCACCGGGCGGCCGTTTTCATCCCGCACCCATTCGGCAAGCGTCGTCGTGAGATCGGCGCGCGCGATAATTTCGCCAAATGCCCGGTCGAACTCCTTCGGGTGCGCGCGGAAAAAGGCATCGATCTCCGCCAGCTCCGCCCGCTGCGTCTCGTTGAGCAACCCAAGCTCATCGGCAAAGGCATAGACCGAGCGCATGTGCAACGTGTAGTCCAGGTCCCACTCGAACTCCTGCCAGTCGTCGCGGGTGATCACCTCGTAAAACCCAAGGAATGAATCGTTCTTTGGGTGCTGAGATAACCGCAATGTTTTCACATCCACCGCCATTTCCTGATCTCTTTTTTGGTGATCTCTCTCACCGGGCAATCACATCAACAACGGAACAGCCGGCTAAAGGCGTCCTGCGAGGGTGTGCCGAACACAAGCACCAGGTCTTTTTGACGACGATTCCCAATGCGATAGCCCATATCGGGCTGTCACAAACGTCAAACAGGAAAATCTGCGCACCTTCGAAGGAAGCTTGGATCACTCACCCTGCTGCTCAAAAACCGCGTCGAGCGTCGGGGCGTCGAGGATGCGGTCGAGCCACGACTCGAGCTCCTCAAGGGAGGCTGCCGAGATGCGCAGCTCGATTTCGGTAGGAATCGGCCCAAAACGCTTGGCAAGGAGCCGGCGGAGGTTCGATGCGGTTTGGACTCGTTTCCACAGAAGCTCGCCTTGCTGGATTCCTAGCTCGATTCCTTCCCTAAATCCCTCTTGCTTCCACTCTCTCGTCCAGCGCTTCATCCTTTCCGCAAGCATGGTATCGACCTCCAAAAGATCTTGAACCTCGGGAATCTCGGTTTGGGTGACTCTGCGACGCATCAAGCGGAGCAGCCACTTGGTGAGGGTGCGGCGCAACTCCTGCTGCTCAGGGGCGTCGAGCCACGCGACGAGCGCACGCACCACCTCCCGAATCTCGTCAGGCGTACGCGCTAATTCTAGCCGAAAGAGCGCCGCGGCGAGATTTTGGCGGTGGGCGAGCTCCGCGGGATCATACCGCCCTTCGTCAATGAGGACGTAACGAAGTTCCGGCAGGTAGCCGCGCAACACTTCGGGCGTTGCCAGATCGATCAACGCCGAGAATTCGGTCGCCGCGTGCCACCGGTGTTCGCCATTGTAGAGCACGATCGGCAGCACTGGCGGCAAGCGCCGAAGGTGGCGGTTCTGCCGGATCAGCTCCTGGTAGAAGAGCCCGATGTAGACCAAGAGCCGCAACGCCATCCAGTGGTCGGGCTTCGACTGGAATTCGAAGAGCAGGTAGAGGTAGAGCGTCTCACGGGGTTTCGTCGCCAACTCCACTCGCCAGATCATGTCGTCGTGCCGTGCTTTGCCTTCGTCGGAGACGAAACTTGCGTTGATCCGCTCGAGCGTCGAGAAGTCGATGAGCGACTGCCAGTCGCCTGGAACGAACTCGAGGATCAAGTCCCGCACCATCTCGGGGTGGGCGAAGAGGAGCTTGTAGCCGCTGTCGTGGTCGGTCATCGGGACACCGGCGATATTAGCTTAGCTCTCGACTGCCGCCCTATCCTGGGCGATCCCTTGAGCAGTTGAAAGAGAACCCCCTAAATCGCCGCTTCGTTGACCTCGCCCGTGCGGATCCGGATCACCTGCTCGACCGGCGTGACAAAGATCTTCCCGTCGCCGATCTTGCCGGTGCGCGCCGCTTTGACGATCGCGTCGATCACCTGGTCGACGAGCTCATCAGGGACCACCACCTCGACCTTCACTTTGGGGAGAAAATCGACTACATACTCGGCGCCGCGATAGAGCTCCGTATGCCCCTTCTGCCGCCCGAAACCCTTCACTTCGGTAACCGTCAGGCCATTGACGCCCACTTCCGAGAGCGCCTCGCGCACTTCGTCCAACTTGAACGGCTTGATGACTGCTTCGACTTTCTTCATCCTTTTCTCCTATCGACGCGAACCGATTACGGGGCGAAACCGCGAGGTCACCGGAAGCCGCCAATCGCGGCCGAACGCGCAGCGGGTGAGGCGCGGCCCCAACGGCGCCTGTTGCCGTTTGTATTCACTCGTGAAAAGAAGCTGTAACGCAAGCGCCACTCTCTCCGGCGCAAAACCCGCTGCGACGATCGCGTCTGCAGGCTCGCGCCCTTCGATGAACCGCTCGAGAATCGCGTCCAAGACCTCGTAAGGAGGCAACCGCTCCTGGTCGATCTGGTTGGGACGCAACTCGGCCGAGGGGGGGCGGGTCAGAATCCGCGTCGGAATGAGCTCGCGGTCGCGGTTGAGCCAGCGCGCCAGACGATAGACCTGCGTTTTGTAGAGGTCCTTCAAGGGGGCAAAGCCGCCGGCCATGTCGCCATAGAGGGTGCAATAACCGGTGGCGATCTCGCTTTTGTTGCCCGTGGTGAGCACCAGCGACCCCATCTTGTTGGAGATCGCCATGAGAATCACCCCGCGGATGCGCGCCTGAACGTTCTCCTCGGTGGTGTCGGGAGCACGCCCGGCAAAGATTGGTTCCAGGAGCGTCCCGAAGGTAGCCATCGCAGAGGCGATCGGCACCACGTCGTGACGCACCCCGAGGTTGCGAGCGAGCTGCGCGGCATCCTCCAGGCTCATCGGCGCGGTGTAGGGGGAAGGCATCATCACGGTGTGCACCTCTTCCGCGCCGAGCGCCGCCACCGCCAAGGTCGCGACCACCGCCGAATCGATCCCCCCAGAGAGGCCCACCACTACCCCCCGGAAGCCATTCTTGGTCACATAGTCGCGGATCGCAACGGTGAGCGCACGAAAGAGAACATCCTCGTCACAGAGTTCCGCGGCCGACTCTGGGAGCGCACGCCACTCCCCCTCCTCCCACGTCAAGAACGCGAGATCGGGGAGAAAGAGAGGAGCACGCCAGACCACTTCGCCGTTTGCCGCAACGGCAAACGAACCGCCGTCGAAGAGGAGTTCGTCCTGCCCGCCAACACAGTTGACGTAAAGTACCGCCCGACCAGTCTCCCGGGCGCGGGCTGCGGCGACCGCTTCCCGCTCCGCCCCTTTTCCTAAATGGAAGGGCGAGGCGTTGAGCGCCACCGCGAGATCGAACCCGACCTGCTGCGCTTGGGCCAGCGGATCGGGGTGCCACAGATCTTCGCAGATCACCACCGCGACCCGAACGCCACGGCAGGAGACCACCAAGGGTTCCCGCCCAGGAACAAAGTAGCGCGCCTCGTCAAAGACCGACTCATTGGGCAGCCGCTGCTTCGCGTAGCTGCCACGCACCTCGCCGTCGCGAATCCACAGCGCCCCGTTTTCACAGCGCCCGTCGCGCCAGCGCGGCAACCCCACCACCACATCCAAACCGCGGGGTAACCGCGCGACGAGCTGTTCCAACGCCGCTTCCACCGCGCGGGCAAAATCGGGCAGCAGCAGCAGGTCCTCAGGGGGGTAGCCGGTGAGCGCCAACTCAGGAGTCAGCAACAGATCGGCACCACGCTCTGCCGCCACCTCCGCCGCCGCGACGATCCGGTCAACGTTGGCGTCGAGCGCCCCCACCACCGGATCGATCTGCGCCACAGCAACGGTCAGCCGCCGACTCATGTGCTCCCCAACGCTGCACGGGGCTTCACCACGCCACCCTCTTTCTCGCGCGGACGCCTCATTTCGCCGCGTTCTTGACGCCGTTCAGGATCTCGGCCTTCGCCTCTTCGATCCCGCCCCAGCCGGTCACCTTCACCCACTTCCCGGGTTCGAGATCTTTGTAATGCTCGAAGAAGTGCTTCACCTGCTCGAGGATCAGCTTCGGAAAATCGTCGAGCGTCTGGATCGAATCGTAGAGCGGGGTCAATTTGCTCACCGGTACCGCGATCACTTTGGCATCCACCCCACTCTCGTCCTCCATTTTGAGCATTCCGACCGGCCGGCAGCGGATCACCACCCCCGGAGGGACCGGAAATGGGGTGAGTACCAGGACATCGACCGGGTCACCGTCATCCGACAAGGTATGAGGGATATAGCCGTAGTTGAGGGGATAGCGCATCGAGGTGCCCATGAAGCGATCGACAAAAATGGTGTCGCTCTCTTTGTCGATCTCGAATTTGATCGGGTCGGCCTGGGCCGGAATCTCGATGATGACGTTCACATCGTTGGGGACGTCTTTCCCCGCGGAAACGCGTTCAAAGGCCATTTTTTCACTCCCTCGTGGTCAAAGAATCGCGGCTATTATACGTCCTTTCCCCTCAGGGCGTGTGGCACACCACCCCCTGCCAGATCGCCCCCCCAAGTTCTGGCGCTCGCCACAAACCCCACAACCCAAAAAGGATCACGACGACCCCCGCCCCCCACCGCACCCACGTGTGCTGGACCCAGCGGCGGAAGCGTTGAAACATCAACCCAGCAAGAAGGAGGTTCGGCAGTGTCCCCAAACCGAACGCCGCCATCAACAACGCCCCACGGAGTGCACTCCCGCTCATCAGCGCTGTGGCGAGCACACTATAGACCAGGCCACACGGCAAGAACCCCCACAAGCCACCCAAGAGCGCGGCCTGGGGGAGCGACCGCACCGGTAACAGCCGACGCGAAAGCGGCTGCACCCTCACCCACAACCGCTGCCCGACCCGTTCAACCGGCGCCAGCCACTGCGTCTGCCCCAAAAGATAGAGCCCCATCGCAACGAGGAGGAGGTTCGCCACCACGTAGAGCGTGAGCTGCACCGGCAACACCGACTCGAGCACGGTCGCAATCGCCCCGAGCCCCCCGAGAATCGCCCCCATCACCGTGTAGGTGGTGATCCGCGCCAGGTTATAGGTAACCTGAAGGGCAACACGCCCCAACGATCCCTGCTGCGACTCGGTCTGCAGCGTCAGCGCCCCCACAATCCCGCCGCACATCCCAAAGCAGTGCACCCCGCCGAGCAGCCCGATGAGGAAAACCGCAAGATAACCGCCGGCGCTCCCCATCTAGATCACCTTCGAATAGCGCGTCCGCTCGCGATCGGCACGCAGGTAGCGGTCGAAGACCATCGCGATCGCCCGCACCAAGAGCCGCCCTTTCGGCAGGACCGTGATCCAGCGATCTCCGATCTCGACCAACCCTGAAGCGGCCATCTCCTCAAGCTCTTTCAACTCCGCAGCGAAATAGCGGCGAAAATCGATCAGGTTGGCCTCCTCCACCGCGTCGATCGAGAGCTCGAAGTGGCACATCAACGCCTGGATGATCGAACGGCGCAACACGTCGTCAGCACTCATCGCCACCCCGCGCAACGTCGGCAACTCCCCGCGGTCGAGCGCATCGTAATAGGGCTCTTCGCTCTTGTGGTTTTGCGCGTAGTAGGGTCCCACCTTACTGATCGACGAGATCCCCAGCGCCACCAGATCGCACTCCGCGTGGGTCGAATAGCCCTGGAAGTTGCGGTGGAGTCGCCCCTCGCGCTGCGCCACCGCCAGCTCGTCCTCTGGTTTAGCGAAGTGGTCCATCCCGATATAGACGTAGCCGGCGTCGGTCAGCCGCTCGATCGCCCTCTTGAGGATCGCGAGCTTCTCTGCAGCCGGCGGCAGCATCTTCTCGTCGATCCGCCGCTGGGGCATGAAAAGGCGCGGCAGGTGGGCGTAACTGTAGAGTGACAAGCGGTCGGGCGCGAGCGCAATCACCGCATCGAGCGTCGCTTCGAACCGCTCGACGGTTTGGTGCGGCAAGCCGTAGATCAGGTCGAAACTGACCGAGTGGAAACCTGCCTCGCGCGCCGCACTCAGGACCGCCTCCGTCTCCTCCCGCGTCTGCACCCGATTCACCGCCTGCTGCACCACGGGATCGAAATCCTGCACCCCGATGCTCATCCGGTTGAAGCCCAGCTCGCGCAAGAGCAAGACCTGTTCCCGCCCCACTTTGCGGGGATCGACTTCAATCGAATACTCCCCGTCGGGAATCAGGGTAAAGTAACGACCGATCCCTTCCCACAACCGCCGCATCTCCGCTTCATTGAGAAATGTCGGCGTCCCGCCGCCGAAATGGAGCTGCGCCACGGTGCGGCTCCCAGTGAGGTGCGAATCAACGAGCGCCATCTCCCGCTCGAGATAGTCGAGGTAGCGCGACGAGCGCGAATGGTCTTTGGTAATGATCTTGTTGCACGCGCAGTAGTAGCAGACCGTGTTGCAATAGGGGATATGGAAGTAGAGCGAGAGCGGCCGCTGCGCGCCTCCCACTTCACGACTCGCGAGCGCCTGCGCGTACGCATCCGGGCTAAACGCCTCGACAAAGCGATCGGCGGTCGGGTAGGAGGTGTAGCGCGGCCCCGCAATGTCAAACCGGCGAATCAATTCAGGGTCGAATACCACCGCTTGCGAAAAATGGCCCACAGCCAAACTCCTTGCGGATTCGCACACAATCCGTTACTATGACACGAAAAAGCGACGCTGTCTTTGATCGAGCTCAATGAGCAGTCATCTTCCCCAACCCCCGGAGAGCACCATGCGCCCGCTTGCGCTTCCCGAGAAGCTCCGCATCGCCTGTACCCAATGCAACTTGGTGGAACTCTGCCTGCCGGTTGGCCTCCCAACGCACGATCTCAAGAGACTCGACAACCTAATTTCGGTCCGTAAGCGCCTCAAGCGCCATCAGACCCTCTTTGAGAGCCACCATCCATTCGAAGCCCTCTACGCCGTTCGGCTGGGATCGTTCAAGACCGTCCTCACCCTTTCGGACGGCCGTGAACAGGTTACCGGTTTCCAGATGACGGGAGAGATCCTGGGGCTCGACGGCATTGGGAGCGGCCGCCACGCGGTGACCGCGATCGCGCTCGAAGACAGCGAGGTCTGCGTCATCGATTATGCTCAGCTCGAAAGCCTCGCGCAAGAGATCCCCGCGTTGATGTCGCAGTTTCACAAAATCCTCTCGCGCGAAATCGTACGCGAGCAGGGGGTGGTGACCTTGCTGGGATCGATGCGCGCCGAAGAGCGACTCGCTGCTTTTCTCCTCAACCTCTCGCAACGCTTTGCCACCCGCGGCTTCTCACCCACGCAGTTCCGGCTGCGCATGACGCGCGAGGAGATCGGCTCCTATTTGGGACTGAAACTCGAGACCGTCTCGCGGACGCTCCACGCTTTGCAAGAGGAGGGACTCATTCACGTCGAGCGCCGGGAAATCACGCTCCTCGACCGCGAACGGCTCCGCCAACTCCTCTACCCCGCTCAGCCAACCACCGAACCGACCTCCTCCCCCAACGTCGCCCCATAGCCCTCGGTCACTGCAGGACATACGCTCCCGGCGCGGCACCGAGATTCGGCCACGTTTGCGGGTCACTTGCGGCAACGCGCTCCCCTGCACCACGCTGCAACCAGGCGAGCCAGTCATTCCACCAGCTGTTGGGCTGCGGCTCAGTTGCCGCGAACCACTCGTCGGCCTTGGGAATGATTTCGGCAAAATCGCTTGCGCGGTAGTGGCGTTTCGGTGGGTTGCGCGGCGGGTTGACGATCCCGAGGATATGGCCGGAGCTCGAGAGGACGTAGCGTTTGGGACCGCGAACCTGTTTCAGCAAGCGATAGGTCTGGCGCCACGGTGCGATGTGATCATCCTCCGCCCCCACCGCGTAGATCGGGACCGTGATCGCGCGCAGATCCACTGGCTGCCCCAAAAGCACCAGTGTTCCGGGTTTCACCAGGCGATTGTTCAGATAGAGCTCGCGCAGATACCAACAGTGCATCGCTGCCGGCATCCGCGTGGTATCCATGTTCCAGTAGAGCACATCAAAGGGGGGAGGCTCCTCCCCGTAGAGCCAGCCGTGCACCACATAGTGCCAGATCAGCGAGTTCGAACGCAGCAGGCGAAACGCTGCAGCCATTTCGCCACCGTCAAGGTAGCCGGTGAGCGCCATCTTATGGCAGAGGTACCGGACGGTTCCTGGATCGATAAAGACCTCGATATCCCCAGGTGCCGCAAAATCGACGAGCGTCGTGAAGAAGGTGGCACTGGCAAGCGGCGTCTTCTCCCCCAGTTCGGCCCCCTTCACAGCGGCATACGACGCCAGCGCCGTCCCCCCCAGGCAGTAACCCACCGCCTGCACCCGGTCTGCTCCGCTCAGGGAACGGGCCGTCTCCACCGCCAAATCGATGCCGTCGCGCAGATAGTCGTCAAAAGTCGTTGCCGCCATCTCCGGGGTAGGGTTGCGCCAGCTGATGAGAAAAACGTCAAACCCGGCGTCCCGCAGGAACTGGACCAGACTTTTTTCCGGCGTCAGGTCGAGGATGTAAAATTTGTTGATCCACGGCGGGACGATCACCAGCGGTCGGGCGTACTGGGTGGGAGTCGACGGTCGGTAGCGGATCACCTCGGCAAGGGCGCTTTTCGCAACCACCTGCCCGGGCGTCGTGGCAAGATTTTCCCCGACGCGGAAATCGTCGGTGCGGGACATCCGCACCTGACCCGCAGCCATGTCGGCCCAGAAATTCTTGACCCCCTGCCAGAGCGACTCGCCACCGCTTGCAAGCAACCGCCGTTGCGCTTCCGGGTTGGTCCACAAAAAATTGGTCGGTGCCCATGCGTTGGCAAAGACCCGGTGCCAAAAGGCCGCGCGGCGACGCTCCCTTTCCGCGACGCCCGGTGCAGCGTAGATCGCATCCTGAATGAACCGGGTAGCCCCGAAGTAGGCTTGCTGAAGCCCGGCCCAAAGCGGATGATCTTGCCATGCGGGATGGTCCCAGCGGCTATCGTCGGCAACAGGCGGGAAGGGGGGTTGGGCAGCAGCATCCCCCGCAACACGGCGCCAGACAAACTGTTGCCAGCGACCGGTCGTCTCCAGGGCCTCACCCCACAAGTGACTCAGCTCCACCGGGTGGGTTGCCCACGCATAAGCAGCATGAACCAGAGGGGCAGCAACCCCGATCGGGTCCCAGCTCTCCTCGGCCATCTGATGGAGCACCTCCGCCATCCGCTCGGATGTTGAATGCAATCCGTTGCTCATCGCTACCCCTTTTCCGTTTCCGCTACGCTATAATGGATCAATCTAACACACGCGCAAGGAGTTGCCAACTATGTTTCGCCATCTCTTGGTACCCACCGATGGTTCTGAACTGTCGCAAGCCGCAGTGGAACGGGCGGTCACATTCGCGAAGCGTCTCGAGGCGCGGATCACCTTTTTTTATGCCCAACCCGACTTTCCGCTGCCCGTCTATGGCGAAGGGGCGCTGATCGACCCCACCACTCCGGAGCAGTTCCGCAAGGCTGCAGAGGAAGAGGCCAAAATGATCCTCAATGCCGCCAAAGAGCGGGCAAGTGAGGCTGGCGTTGAGGCCGATACCGACACCGTGGTGAGCGACGCCCCAGCTGAGGCGATCATCGATGCGGCCGAACGGCATGGGTGCGACCTCATCTTCATCGCGTCGCACGGCCGCAGCGGCATCGCCAAACTGCTCTTGGGGAGCGTCACCCACAAGGTGCTCTCCCACACGAAACTGCCCGTATTGGTCTACCGCTAGGAAAAGGACGCAAAAAACGCCACACGCCTTCCTGCGGGAAGGCGTTTGAATGAGGCCGACTGCCCGAACCCGATGACCATGCAGTCGGCCAAACTACCTTTAGCCTACGCTTCGGGCTTGTCGTTCATGTGCTCCTTCACGAAGCGGTAAATGTACCCCGCCATCACAACAATGAAACCGATCGTAAAGAGGCTCAACAACCCGATATCGGTCGTCAGGAACTCCCGCAGTGCGTCAGACATGATGCCCTCCTATTGCTGATTAGGAACACTCGGTAGGATGAGCTCCTCTCTCTCGGTCGGGATTTGGATGGTCCCGCTCAGTCGCCACTGGCGGGACTCGTCTTCGATCACAATATGCCACCGCCCCATCGTCGGCAAGGGGAGCGGAGCCCAGTAGCGCCCGTCATCGAGCACCAGATTGAGCTGCTGATCCTTGCCGTTTTGGGTCGGATGAACGAAACGGACGGTGATGAGGTGCGGGAGGGTGGTACGCAGCCGGTCGCGATCGAACCAAAGGGTCAACCGCCCCTCTTGCCAATGAACCCAAGCGGCAAGTCCCAACTCCGCCGCTTTTGCAGTGCGATCGATCCGCTTCTGGATTGCCAACCCCTCTTTGTAATAGTCGTCCGAAACCAACCCGTCCCAACTCTGTATCGCCAGTTTCAGAGTGTAAAAACCAACGACAATGGCAACGAGCGGCGGCACCATCAGCAACCATGGCCACCGCTCTTTGTACCAAGGAGTTGAAGAACGTTGCGAACGACCGGTCATCACTTACTCCGCTACCAGGAAGGTTGCGTGCTCGCGGGTAACATTGGTCGGTTCATCGGCCACGCGGATCTCAAAATAGATATCGTAGCGCCCCGGCTTCACTTCACTTGCCGGCGCCTGAACGGACAAGACGACCGATTCAGTCGATGCCGCCGCCATTGAAACCACCGTGGGACCCTCGATCCGCACACCGGGAATCCCCGAAACCGAAATGGCGTACTGCCGTGGCCGTTCCGCCATGTTCATCAGCCGCAAGGTGTAGACATTCTCGATCCAGCCGCCGGGGAGCTCGCGGGAGAGTGTCGCCCGGTCCCGCAGCACATCGACCCGCACATCAGGCCGAGTGGCGATCTTGTAGAACAGCACCCCAGTAAAGATCGCCAACAAGATCCCATAGACGAGCACCCGCGGCCGCAAAACCCGACGCCACGCCGTACGCCGATCCCAGTGGTAGAGCATCGCGTTTTCGGTGCTGTAGCGGATCAGCCCCCGCGGGTAACCCATCTTGTCCATCACCTGGTTACAGGCGTCGATGCACGCCGCACAGCCGATGCACTCGTACTGCAAGCCGTTGCGGATGTCGATCCCGGTGGGGCAGACCTGAACGCAGATGCCACAATCGATACAATCCCCTTTGCCGATCGACCGGGGATCGACCCCTCTCTTCCTCGGCCCACGTGGCTCGCCCCGCTCGGCGTCATACGTGATGATCAGCGTATCGGGGTCGAACATCACCCCTTGAAAACGGGCATAAGGGCACATGTACTTGCAGACCTGCTCACGCAGTACCCCCGCGAGGAGATAGGTGAACCCGGCGTAAAAGAAGATCCAGAACCATTCCCACGGGCCAAAACTCAGCGTCGCCAACTCGGCGAGCAACTCCTGCCGCGGGGTGAAGTACATCACCAGGGTAAAGCCCGTCCACAGCGAAAAGAGGATCCACACCACATATTTGGTGCCGCGCCGCAGAAGTTTCTCGCCACTCCACGGCGCTTCGTCAAGCTTACGCCGCTTGATGTGGTCTCCCTCGATTTTCTCCTCGAGCCACATGAAAATTTCGGTGTAGACCGTCTGTGGGCAGGTGTAGCCACACCAGAGGCGCCCCGCAATGGTCGTGAAGAAGAAGAGCGCGTAAGCCGAGAGGATCAAGATGATCGCGAGGAAAAAGACGTCCTGCGGCCAGAAGACCCAGCCAAAGAGGTAGAACTTGCGTTCAGTCAGGTGAAAAAGGACTGCTTGCCGGCCGTTCCAATCAAGCCACGGAAGACCATAAAAGATCGCTTGGGTCAGGAAGACGAAAAACCAGCGCCAATTTTGAAAAGGGCCAGTCGTTGAGCGGACGTAGAGCTTTTTACGCTTCGCGTAGAGTGTCTGCTCTTCGGGCTCGCTTTTCTTGCGCGACGCTGGCTCTCCCCGGTTGATTTCCTCGGGGCTCTTCTGTTCCGCTTCCAAGACGTTGGCAGCGGTGACTTTATCGTTTTCTGAATCCATCATTATTTCCTTATCTTCTTATCATGACGGCGCATTACTTGAAGCGCGCATGACCGATTGGGGTTGGAAACAATGGGGGGCGGGCTCCACCCTGCCCCCTAATTCGAGTTACTTGTGGCTCAAGCTCCAGACGTAGGCCGTCAAGAGGTGAACCTTATCTTGCCCGAGGAACTCGCCGAACGCCGGCATCCGGTTCTGAAGGCCATTGAGCACGTTGCTGACAATCTGCGCTTCCGATGAGCTGTAGAGCCAGATGTTGTCGGTGAGGTTGGGAGCACCGATCGCCGTGTTCCCTTTGCCATCGGGGCCGTGGCATGCAGCGCAGTTTTCAGCAAAGATCTTGGCACCGAGTTGCGCCCGCGTCGCGTCGTGCGAAAGACCAGAAAGCGATCGGACATAGTGGGCAACGTTTTTCGCCCCATCTTCGCCGAGCTGCGGGAAGGGGGGCATCACGGCCATACGGCCAGCGGTGATCGTCGCCTTGATATATTCAGGAGAACCATCGCCACCCAGCCAGTCGTTGTCGGTCAGGTTCGGGAAACCCTTCGCGCCACGGGCGTCAGCCCCATGACACTGCATGCAGTAGGTCTGGAAGAGCCGTTTCCCCATCCCCATCGCTTCGGGGTCTGCCGCGATCGCTTTAACGTCCATGTTGCGGTACTTCGCGTAGAGCGGGCCATACTTCTCTTCCGCCGCCTTCATCTCCCGCTCCCACTGACCGACGGAGGTCCACCCCGCGATCCCTTTGAAGCTACCAAACCCCGGATAGATCACCAGATAGGCGATACCAAAGATCACCGTGATCCAGAAGAGGTACATCCACCAGCGCGGCAGGGGGTTGTTCCACTCCTGGAGGTTCTCGTCCCAGCTGTGGGGTTGCAGCTCCCCAACTTTGCCGGTGGCGCGCATGTTGCTCGCGATGATGAAGACACAGAAGAGCAGCGACAGCGCCACAATTCCTTTGACATAGAGATCCCAGAAGGGAGAAATGAAATCAGCCATGACTCGATCCTCTCTCGTTATTGCCGTTTTCCGGTTCGTCCAGGAAGGGGATCCGAGCTGCTTCGTCGAACCCGGGTTTGGCGTGCTTGCTGTAGGCCCACGCGACGATCGCCAGGAAACAGACGAACGACAGGACCGTCACCAGTGCGCGCCAATCGTTGAGATCCATCAGCTCACCCCTTCCCGAATCCCGTTACTGGAAGTTGGACAACGCGCGGCCCAACCCTTGCAGATAGGCCACCACCGCATCCATCTCGGTCTTGCCTTCGAGCATCTTCGGCGCGTTGGCGATCTCCTCTTCCGAGTAGGGATGGCCGAGCTTCTTCAGCGCGCGCATCTTCGCCTGGATCGACGCGACGTCGCTCTCCTTGATCGGCCGGTTCAACCACGGAAACGCCGGCATGTTCGACTCGGGCACCACGTCACGCGGATTGTTGAGGTGCGCGCGGTGCCACTCATCGGAGTAGCGGCCGCCCACGCGGTGGAGGTCGGGACCGGTCCGTTTCGACCCCCACTGGAATGGGCGGTCATAGATGTACTCACCGGCGACCGAGTAGTGGCCGTACCGCTCTGTTTCGGCACGGAACGGGCGAACCATCTGCGAATGGCAGTTGTAGCACCCTTCGCGGATGTAGATGTCCCGCCCCGTGAGGCGCAACGCGTCGTAGGGTTTGACGTCAAGCGGCTTGCCGTCGCGGTCGATCGGTTTCGTGGTCGAGTGCTGGAAGAAGAGCGGCACAATCTCCACCAACCCCCCCACACTTACGGTCAGGAGGGTCAGAATGATGAGCAGCGGCACGCTCCGTTCGATGATGTCATGTTTTGAATGTGCCATGATCCCTTTCTCCTCGGATTAGTGGGCCGCAGCCGGAGCCGGCATGATCCGCTCTTCCACCGGTTGCACACCGGCGATCGTCTTCACGACGTTGTAGAGCATGATCACCATCCCGGCGAGGTAGAGGAGACCGCCCAACGCGCGGATCGCCCAGAAGGGGTAGGAGGCTTTCACCGACTCGATGAACGCGTAGGTAAGCGTCCCGTCGGCGTTGGTGGCCCGCCACATCAACCCCTGCATCACACCCGAAATCCACATCGACGCGATGTAGAGGACGATCCCGATCGTCGCGATCCAGAAGTGGAGCGTCACCAAGTCTTTCGACCACATCTCGGTTTTGCCGTACATCCGCGGGATGAGGTAGTAGAGCGAACCGATCGTCACCATGCCGACCCAGCCGAGCGCCCCGGAGTGGACGTGGCCAACGGTCCAGTCGGTGTAGTGCGAAAGGGCATTCACCGTCTTCACCGACATCATCGGCCCTTCGAAGGTGCTCATCCCGTAGAACGAGAGCGAAACGATCAGGAACTTGAGGATCGGGTCATCCCGCAGTTTGTACCACACCCCCGAAAGGGTCATGATCCCGTTGATCATCCCACCCCAGGAGGGAGCGAGCAGGATCAGCGAGAAGATCATCCCGAGCGACTGCGTCCAGTCGGGAAGTGCCGTGTAGTGGAGGTGGTGGGGACCCGCCCACATATAGGTGAAGATGAGGGCCCAGAAGTGGACGACCGAAAGGCGGTAGGAGTAGACCGGCCGCTGCGCCTGCTTCGGCACGAAGTAGTACATCATCCCCAAGAAGCCTGCAGTGAGGAAGAAACCGACCGCGTTGTGGCCGTACCACCACTGCACCATCGCATCCTGCGCACCCGCGTAGAGCGAGTAGGACTTCCACAGCGTCACCGGGATTTCACCGCTATTGACGATGTGGAGCAGCGCCACCGCAATGATGAAGGCGCCGTAGAACCAGTTGGCGACGTAGATGTGGCTGGTTTTGCGCTTCGCGATCGTGCCGAAGAAGACGATCGCGTAGGCGACCCAAATGAGGGTGATCAAGAGGTCGATTGGCCACTCAAGCTCGGCGTACTCCTTGCCGGTGGTGATCCCGAGTGGCAGCGTAATCGCGGCGAGCACGATCACCAGTTGCCAACCCCAGAAGGTAAAGGAGGCGAGCGCCGGCGCAAAGAGCGAGGTGTGGCACGTGCGCTGGACCACGTAGTAGGAGGTGGCAAAGAGAGCGCTACCTCCAAACGCAAAGATCACCGCGTTGGTGTGCAGTGGCCGCAAGCGGCCAAAGTGGAACCACTCGCCGAGGCCGGTAAAGTCAAGCTGCGGCCAGACGAGCTGCGAGGCGATGAGCACCCCCACCGCCATCCCGACAATGCCCCAGATCACCGCCATCACGGCGAACTGGCGCACGACTTTGTAGTTATAAGTCGTTTGCGCTTCCATAAGACCTCCTATCCAGAGAACCCAAACTTACGGCACAATTGCCGCCACCCATAAGGATACACCGAACGCAAAAAGATGTATTGATCTAAATCAAGAAAGCGTTGCCATTTTAGCAACAAAGCGCCCCACGTGCATTCAGCGCTGGTGAATACCGTCGAAAGGAACCAAAAAAAAGGGTGCGAATGATCGCACCCCCAACCCCAACAGAGAGACAAGAAACCCAACGGCCGCCACATTGCGCGAACCGCGTAGTCATTATAGCCGCAATGCCGACACGGTTCTTTGAGATAAGTCAACATTCCCTCACTTTTTTTCCGCTTTGCCCTCCTCAGGGGGAACAGGTCGCGGCTTCTCGTCGTCAAACAAAATTTGGTATGCGGGGCCTTCAAGGTCATCGAATTGGCCGCGCTTCACCGCCCACCAAAAGACGACACCGATCACCGCGACGAGCACGAGCGAGAGCGGAATCAAGAGGTAGAGGATTTCCAGATCCATGGATCCTTTACTCCGGCAGCCGCTGCAGCCGCAGCGCGTTCGCGACGACCACCAGGGAACTTGCCGCCATCCCGATCCCTGCAAGCCACGGGGTCACCCAGCCTGCCATCGCCAGCGGGATCGCCAGAACATTATAGGCAAACGACCAGCGGAGATTCTGCCGGATAATCCGCAACGTGCGTTGCGACTGGCGGTAGAGCCACCAGACCCCCAAAAGTGATTCGCTGGCCAACACAACGTCGGCGTGGAGCCGCGTGAGGTCAGCGCCCCCGCCCATCGCGATGCCGACGTCGGCAGCGGCAAGCACCGGTGCGTCGTTGACCCCATCCCCGACCATGCCGACCACTGCGCCTTGTTCCCGGAGCGCCACGAGCTGCGCGTGTTTCGCCTCTGGGAGCAATCCCCCCTGCGCGTCCGCAACACCGAGCTTCTCCGCAACAGCCCTGACTGCGTCAGGACGATCGCCGGAGAGGATATGGAGCTGCACGCCCGCTGTAGCGAGTCGTTCAGCCACCGCTTGCGCCTCAGTGCGAAGGGCATCGCGCAACACCAAAACGGCGATCCACTCCCCCTCTTCGGCAAGGGCAACGAGCGTGGCGTCGCCGTTGGCGCCGTCAGTCAGCCCCTCGGGAAGCGAGGGGAGTCCTAAAACCCCCTGGACCCACTCCGGCCGGCCGAGCGCGATCCGGCGGCCAGCGACGCACGCACTCATCCCGCCCCCAGTCTCGTGGCTGATCGCTTCAGCGGGAAGTGGCGAAAGCCCCTTCTCCTCCGCCGCGGCAAGAAGCGCACGCGCGATTGGGTGGTTGCTCCCCGCCTCAAGCGTCGCAGCGAGCGCGAGCGCATCCTGCTCGCGATAACGCGGCGAGAGGAAAACGACCGCCTCGAGTTGCGGCTTGCCCACCGTCAAGGTGCCGGTCTTGTCGAAACAGCAGTCGGTGAGCCGCGCGGCGGTCTCGAGCACATGGCCGCGCGTCACCAGCACGCCGCGACGCAGGAGCGCGTCGGTTGCCGCGGTGACCGCAGCGGGGGTTGCCAACGCCAACGCACACGGGCAGGCGACGATCAACACCGCAACGACAGCCGGAACGATGCGCGTGGGATCCCACCACGCCCAGAAGAGCAGGGTGATGAGGGCAAGGAGGAGGACCGTCACGACGAACCGCCCCGCGAGGCGATCGGCTTCCGAAGCAATTTTGGGCCGTTCGCTCTGCGCCCGCTCGACGAGCCGCCGGATACTTGCCAAACGCGACTCTTCGCCAACCCGGGTCACTTCGACGATCAACACCCCGCCACCGTTGGTACTTCCCCCAACCACTTCGTCGCCGACGCTTTTCGCCACCGGACGACTCTCGCCGGTGAGGATCGCCTCCACCACGTCGCTACTGCCCTCGACGACGACGCCATCGGCTGGAAAGGTCTCCCCCGGTTTGACCCGGAGACGATCGCCGGGACGGAGGCGCACCGCCGGGACCGTCTCAAAACTGCCCGTCTCGGGATTCCACCGCTCCGCGAGCGCCGGAAGCGCCCGCGCAAGCTCGTCGAGGCTACGCACCGCCCGCTGCCGTGCCGCCATCTCAAAGTAGCGACCGGAGAGAAGGAAAAAGGCAAACATGCTCACCGAATCGAAATAGACGTCGGAGTAACCTGTCACCATCCCAAAGAGGCTCGCGGCAAAAGCGATCAAAAGGCCAAGCGCTACCGGGACGTCCATCCCGACGCGCCGCTGTTTGAGGTCACGCCAGGCGTTGCGGTAAAACGGCCCGCAAGAATAAAACATCACCGGCAGGGTCAAGAAGAAGGATGCCCAATAGAAGAGCTGGCGGTAGGAGGGATCCATCTCCCCTTCGCCGGCAAGGTAGGTGGGCACGAGGTACATCATCACCTGCATCGACGCAAAACCGGCAACGAAGACGCGCCACAACATCGAGCGGCGCTCCCGCTGCGCCACCGCCTCACTCGTCTGCGCATCGAACGGATAGGCGCGGTAGCCGATCTCTGCCACCGCCTGGAGAATACGGGAGAGCGAAATCTCCTCTGGGTTCCAGCGAACAAGCGCTCGCCGCGTCGCGTAGTTGATCTCGACGTGGGTCACCCCTTTCTGCCGCCGCAGGTGCTGTTCGTTGAGCCAGACACACGCCGCGCAGGTGATCCCTTCGAGGATCAGCGACACCTCCCGCTCGTGGTCGGATGCCGGGCGCGAAAGCTGCGCGACCAGTTCCGGGGCGTCGAACGCCTCCAACTCCTTCAAGACATCGGGGAGCGCCTCCCGCACCGGTTCAGGCATCGCGTCGCGGTGGCGGTAGTAGTCGGCAAGCCCCGCCGCGACGATGGCGTTCGCGACCGCTTCGCACCCCGCGCAGCACATCCGGCGGGGTACCCCGTCGATGGTGACGGTGTAGTGGGTGTCAGGCGGGATGGGCAGACCGCAGTGGTAACAATTCGGGTCGTTCTCGTCGGGTACGCTCATCAAACGTTTCGTGCGGGAGACGGACCGACCCGATTGTACCCGAAGGGCTACTTCGCGCCCATGCGAATCGCACCGTCGAGGCGGATCGTCTCGCCGTTGAGATAAGGGTTGGAGACGATATGAAGGACCAGCGCGGCGTATTCGGCTGCTTTCCCCATCCGGCGCGGGAAGGGGACCATCGCATGGAGCGACTGCTGGACCTCTTCGGGCATCCCCAACAACATCGGCGTCTCCATGATCCCCGGTGCGATCGTCATCACGCGAACGCCGTGGCGGGCCAATTCCCGTGCCGCAGGAAGGGTCATCGCGACGATCCCCCCTTTCGAGGCAGCGTAGGCGATCTGGCCGATCTGCCCCTCGAACGCGGCGATCGACGCGGTGTTGACGACCACCCCCCGTTCGCCCGTCTCATGGGGTTCATTGGCGACCATCTTTTCGGCAACGAGGCGCATCGTGTTGAAGGTGCCGGTCAGGTTGATCGCGATCGTTCGTTCAAAGAGCGCCAGGGAGTGGGGCCCGTCGCGGCCAACCAGCTTTTCAGCTGGGGCAACCCCGGCGCAGTTCACCAGCACATCGATCCGCCCGAAAGTCGCGACCGCCTCATCCACAGCTGCCGCCACCGACGCTTCATCAGTGACATCGCAAAAGAGGAACCGCGCCCGATCGCCGAGCGACGCAGCCACCGCCTCCCCTTTTTGCGCGTCACGGTCGAGCAGCACCACTTTCCCCCCGTTCGCCACTGCGGCCGCGGCGGTTGCCGCACCAAGCCCCGACGCTGCGCCGGTCACCAGAAAAACTGCGTTTTTCGTCTCCATCACCTTCTCCGCTAGTTACGTTGACGTCAACGTCAATCGTACCACAAAAAAACCGCCCCGCAGGGCGGCGTCGCGAAGAGAGGAGCGAATGGCTCAAACCGAGAAGGAGGAGCCGCAACCGCAGGTCGTAACCGCATTCGGGTTGCGGATCACGAACTGCGCCCCGTTAATGTCCTCAACGTAGTCGATCTCAGCACCCACGAGGTATTGATAGCTCATCGCGTCGATCAGAAGCGTCACGCCCCCTTTCTCGATCACGGTATCGTCGTCGGCCACCTCCTCGTCGAAGGTAAAACCATACTGAAAACCGGAGCAGCCGCCGCCGGTGATGAAGACGCGGAGCTTCAAGTTGGGATTCCCCTCCTCATCGATCAGCTCGCGCACCTTGGCCGCTGCCGCATCGGTAAAGATGAGGATATCGTCGGTAACCGCTTCACTCATTGCCATGACTCCTTGACTGTTGCCGTTCCAATACCTTAGCGTTTTACTCAGAAAAAAGCAACCCCCCTTTCGGGGGGCGCGATCCACTTCTTGCGGATGGAGCGTTGAAAGTGACGCAGTGGCCGTTACGGCGAGACCGGGACAGCTTCCAACCCCATCGTCTCAGGGAAGCCAAACATCAGGTTCATATTTTGCACCGCTTGACCGGCTGCCCCTTTCACCAGGTTGTCGATCACCGAGAGCACGACCACCCTTGCTCCTCCTCCCGGACGATGAACGGCAATCCGGCAGAGGTTCGCGGCGCGAACCGAGCGGGTCTCCGGGTGCGACCCGGGGGGCATCACATCGACGAACGGCTCGTTCCGGTAACGCGCGGCATAGAGCTCCTGCACGTCGACCTCTTGGGTGAGTTCGGCGTAGAGCGTCGCGTGGATTCCGCGGATCATCGGCGTCAGATGGGGAACGAAGGTGAGGTCGACCGCGCTACCAGCGACCCGCGACAACCCTTGGGTGATTTCGGGTAGGTGGCGGTGGCCAGCGACGCCGTAGGCTTTGAAATTGTCACTCGCCTCGGCAAAAAGGATATGGACTTCCGCCTTCCGCCCTGCGCCCGAAACCCCCGACTTGCAGTCGGCGATGAGCCCTTCCCGCCGCACCACGCCCGCTTCAAGAAGCGGCGCCAAGCCCAACTGCACCGCGGTCGGATAACAACCGGGGTTGGCGACGAGCTGCGCGTTGCGAATCTCGTCGCGAAAGAGTTCGGGCAACCCATAGACTGCCTGGGCGACCCATTCGGGCGCCGCGTGCTTCATCCCGTACCAGCGCTCCCACGCCGCAACGTCACGCAGGCGAAAGTCGGCGGCAAGATCGATCACCCGCACCCCTTTCGCAAGGAGCCGCGGCGCCTCTTTCATCGCGATGCCGTTGGGTGTGGCGAAGAAGACGAGATCGCACTCCTCCAGTGGCGCTTCATCGGGATGAGCGAAAAGAGCATCGACGCGCCCCCGGAGCGACGGGAAAAGCGCGGCAACGGCTGTGCCTGCCTCGCCGCGCGAGGTGATCGCATGGAGCACAACCTGAGGATGTCCCGCGAGAAGGCGCAGAAGCTCTACGCCCGTGTAACCTGTTCCGCCAACGATACCGACACGAATCATCGCACCTCCAAGTGAGTACACCCTGCCGGGCGCACAACAAAAAAGCCACCGCGGAGGTGGCTTCGTTCGCCGTGCTCTTCGCTTTAACGCTTCGAGTACTGTTCGGCGCGGCGGGCTTTCTTGAGGCCCACTTTCTTGCGCTCGACTTCACGCGCATCCCGCGTGACAAATCCGGCGGCGCGCAACTGCGCTTTCCACTCAGGGTTGTAATCGACGAGCGCACGGGTGATGCCGTGACGGACTGCACCCGCTTGGCCCGATTCGCCACCCCCTGAAACCGTGATAGTGAAGTCGAACTGTTCCGCCACCCCGAGGAGGTTGAGCGGCTGACGCACCACCATACGCGCCGTTTCACGGGAGAAATAGTGATCAACGGGTTTGCCATTCACGACAATGTTGCCGCTACCGGGCTTCAGAAAGACACGCGCCACAGCCTCTTTGCGGCGTCCCGTACCATAGTTTTGCTTGACCGCCATCGTTCGCTCCTCAGATCTCGAGCGGTTTTGGTTGCTGCGCAGCGTGCGGATGCTCCGGCCCTGCGTAGCACTTCAACTTTTTGATCATACGATAACCCAAAGGCCCCTTCGGCAGCATCCCTTTGACCGCCTTTTCCAACACCTGCTCGGGGTGTTTGGCGAGGAGCTTCTCGAAAGTCGTCTCATAGAGGCCGCCGGGATAGCCCGAGTGGCGATAGTATTTCTTCTCTTTCGCTTTATTCCCGGTCACGCGGATCTGGTCGACATTGACGACAACGATGTAGTCGCCCGTATCGACGTGCGGGGTGTAGATCGACTTATGCTTGCCGCGAAGACGTCGGGCGATTTCCGAGGCCAAACGCCCCAAAACCTTGCCGGACGCATCCACGACATACCAGTCGCGCTTCACTTCATGCGGTTTGGCGGAAAAGGTCTTCATGTGCATCCTCTGACTGTCTCTTTTTTGGCCGCGGGCGCAGCCTCTTTAGGAAAAGTGGAATTCTAACAAAAAAGGGGCGTCTGTCAATGCTTCTGCGCAACAAATTGGCCCGGCAAAAAGAGCACCACGCGCGTGCCGCCCAAAGAGGTGCTTCGCTCCCACGCGATCGTGCCGCCCAAAGCGCTGACGATCGACCGGATAACGGTCAGACCCAGCCCGGCTTGCGGCAGAAACTCCTGCTCCCCCGGGGATTGCCCGGCGTCTCGGTGGGGCGCCCCCGGCGTCCAGCCGGGGCCGTCGTCCTCGATGACGACACGGCAGCCAACAACTCCGCCCTCCTCACCTCTTTCGGCGTGGATCACCACCCGGGAACGGGCGTGGCGCGCCGCATTTTCGAGGAGATTGCCGAAGAGTTCCGTCAAGTCGCGAGCGTCCCCCACCGCCCAGAGGGGATCAGACCAGTCGTGGGTCCAATCGAGTGCGCGATCGGCGAAGATCGTCGCAAGCGCACGCGAAGTCTTATCGAGCACTTCGGCCAGATTGGTCCGCTTACCCAGCACCACGCGGCTCGCCTCCGCGCGGGCCAGCGCGAGAAAGTGGCGGACGTGGGCGTGCGCGCTTTCGGCCTGTTCGACAATTGCCTCAGCCCACGGTTGCGGCGCTTCGTGGCGAGCGATTTGGAGAATCGCCGCGAGCGGCGTTTTGAGCGCGTGCGCAAGCTCCCCGGTCTGGCGGCGCGCCGCCTCGTTCTGTTCCCGCTGGGTGTGGAGGAGCGCGTTGAGCGCCCCCACCACCGCAGCGATCTCTTCGGGGTAGCGTCCGGCTACCGTTTCAGCCTCTCCCCTCTTGACGGCGGCAAGCGCCCGGGTGAGGCGCTGCAACGATCGGACGCCGACCAACCACTGCACCAGCCCGCCGGCAAGAAGGAGCAGCGCAACGCCGACAAGCATCCCAGTTAACTCCCGGAAAAAGTCCTCCTCCAGAGCGACGAGCGACGCGAGGTCGCGCGCGACCACGACTCGCCACACCGCCCCCTCCTCGGTCACCACCTCGCGGACGACGGCGAGGAGCTGCTGGTGATCGGGGCCAGCCAGGTGACGAAACACTGCCTCACCTCCAGGGTCAGGCACGCCGCGCTCAGGCAGATGGAGGCGGAAATCCCAGAGCGAACGGGAGGTCCAAACGAGCGGAGCGGGTTCGCGCCGCTCGATCTGCCAGTACCACCCCGAATAGGGGCGTTGCCAGCGGGGGTCGGCAAGGCGGGCGGCAAGTGCTGGGGGGAGTGTGGGGGTCGCGTCGGTGAGATCCGGAACGATCGCAGTCACCGCGTCGAGCTGCAACCGAAGCTCGGCAATCTGCTCCTCCTCGAAATGGGTGTGGAACTCGTAGCGCAACCAAACGGCGAGCGCGACCAGGGTCGCCACGGTCACTCCCGTGGCGATCCAGAACCACTGCGCGCGCAGTGACCGGAGCATCGTCACGACCCACTCGCCGCTTGAGGGGGTAACACTCGGTACCCCAAACCCCGTTCGGTGACGAGCGGGATTTCAGGGAGTTTCCGCCGTAGCCGCGCGACAAAGACCTCGACCGTATTCGATTCGGGGTCGTCACCATCGCTGTAGAGGCGTTCGCGCAGGAACTCTTTGGCCACGATCCGCCCCGGCCGGGTGAGGAGCGCCTCGAGGAGCGCCCACTCTTTCGCGGTGAGGGCGATCGACTCGCCGTTCCTGCGGATCTGATGATCGACAAGATCAATCGCAAGCGGCCCGTAACTGAGCTCGCCGCGCGCACCGCCCAACGTGCGACGCAGCAGCGCTCGCACCCGCGCCACCAATTCCGCGGGATGGTAGGGTTTGGTGAGGTAGTCGTCGGCTCCGGCCTCAATGCCGGAGACCTTTTCGTACCACGCGTCACGGGCGGTGAGAATGAGCACCGGCGTCGTCACCCCAGCGGCGCGCCACGCTTTGAGGAGGCTCAAACCGTCCCGCCCGGGAAGCCCAAGATCGAGGACAATGAGGTCATGAACCCGCTCGCGCACCCAGAGGTCGGCTTCAAGCGCCGTGGCAGCCCCGTCGACAGCAAAACCGCTTTCGCGCAACTGGGCGACTAGCCGTTCGCGCAGCACCGGTTCATCTTCGACGACTAGAATCCGCATCGTTACTCAACCTGACGGCCAGAACTGCTACCCACAGCACCCGAAGCACGATCCGCAGGCATGGTTGTTTTCTGCCCTTTGTGCTTTTCCCGCAACAGTTCGCCACTCTTTGCGTCGTAGTAGCGTTTGACGAGCCGTCCGTGACCCGTGAGCCACTTCACCTCATAAACCCAACCCGACGGCGACCACACCTCTTTTTCCAACTCAGTCTCGATGAGGTGGCCGCCAAGCTCCGCACGGATTTTGCCGATGATCACCTCAAAAGGCAAAAACTCCCCATTCTGGACTGCCGCGTGCAATTCCCGTTGATCCGGTGGATCGGCAAATGCCGGAGCGATCAGCCACCTCCCTGCGAAAAGGAGTATCCCCACCACTAGAGCGGGCACACTCCAGCGCAAAAAATGTCTCTTCATCGTCTCTCCCTTGCGACTTCTGCAGTGAGTATAGCCCCCGAGATGAACCGAAGATGAACGGCGCGTTCACCTGCCGTTCAGGTTGCGGGCTGAGAATAGCACCGGTCACCCGAGAAAAGGAGTCGATGATGAAACAGACGATCCCACTGATCCTCTTCGCTTGGGTGCTCACCGGCACGGGAGGCATCCTCCACGCCGCCGAACCCACTTCGCCGGCAGCGTTTCTCGCCGCTTTCACCGCGGAAGCGCAACAGCACGACGGCTCGTTTCGCCCCGATGCGGTGCGCGGCGCCCAGTTCTACCGGAACCGCTTTGCCCATAACGAAAAGATGCCGTCGTGCTCTTCATGCCATACGCCAGACCCGACGCAAACGGGGAAGCACGTCGTCACCGGCAAAACGATCGCGCCCCTCTCGCCCAAAGCCAATCCCGAGCGTTTTACCGACGCCGCCAAGGTCAACAAATGGCTCACCCGCAACTGCAAAGAGGTGGTCGGGCGCGAATGCACCGCGCTTGAGAAGGCCGACCTGCTCGCTTTTCTGCTCAACCCGTAACAGGAGACCTCCGATGAGCTTTTCTACCCTTCGTCGTTCAGCCGCTGTCGCTTCGGCGCTGCTGGTCGCCCTTCCGGCATGGGCCGGTATTCGCGGCGATTGGCTCGCGAGCGCCCCCGCAGCCTATCGTGCGGAGTGCGGCAGCTGCCATATCCCCTTCCCTCCGCAGATGCTGACCGCAAACGCGTGGCAGCAGGTGATGAATCAGCTCGACCACCACTACGGCGACAACGCCGAATTGCCTTCGGCGACGAAGCAGGCGATCACCGAGTTCCTCGTTCGCTGGGCGGGTGCGGAAGCGAAGGTGGGTGGCGCGCCCGGGTCGCCGCCGCGCCTCACTCAGACCCCCTACTTTGTCAAAAAGCACCGTAAAGTGCCGAGTGCTGTCTGGCAACGGGCTGACGTCGGTTCGCCGATCAACTGCGCCGCGTGCCACCGCGAGGCGACGGCAGGAATCTTTGATGACCACGGCATTACCCTTCCAGGAGGTGAAAAATGGCGCGAGAAAGAGTAATCGTCCCCGTCTGGGATCTCCCCGTTCGCGTCGGCCACTGGCTCCTTGCCCTCTCGGTCGCTGTCGCGTGGCTCACAGGTGAGAGCGAAACGTTTCGCCTCATCCACGCCGCAAGTGGCGGAATAGCGTTAGGCATCGCCCTCTTTCGCATCGTCTGGGGGTTCGTCGGCACGCCACCGGCCCGTTTTGCCACTTTTGTCAAACCTCCACGCGAGGCGTTCGCCTACCTCCAAGCGCTCGTGCGCGGAACGGCAACCGGTAACGTCCCCCACTACACCAGCCACAACCCCGCCGGCGCGTACGCTGTGCTGCTACTCCTGGCCTTTGCGGTGGTCACCCCGCTTGCGGGTTGGCTCACCTACAACGAAATCGGCGGCCACTTCATTGAGGAGGTCCACGAAGCGCTGGCCAACCTCTTTTTGGGCGTCATCCTCCTTCATCTCGCAGGGGTAGCGGTGGGGAGCATCGCCCACCGGGAGTCGCTCCCCAAAGCGATGATCACGGGGCTCAAGCGCGCAGCGAGCCCGCAAGAGGCGATCGCAAGCAATTGGTTTTTGGCGCTTCTGCCCCTCTTCGCGATGGCAGTCGCCGGCGCCTGGTGGGCGGTGCGCTAGCCCCTTCCCCCCTCGGTCACGAAACAGACCCAGTCGCTTCGCCACGGGAGACACTCCCCAGGCGAAGCGGAGCGTCGCTTCTCCACCACCATCGCCACCCCCCCGGGGTGGGTCGCGAACCAATCCGGCAGCGCGTCGGCGGGGATCGTCGGTAACGGCGTTGTCCGCCGCGCGGCAAAGTTCCACGCCGCGTGGTGTTTCCCCCCCACCCCGACGACCGCTCGCCCCTCCCTTTCGGCCGCAGTCAGCCGCGCAGCGATCGGCTGCGGATCAAACGCCCCGCCGCTCGCCCATGAGGCGGTGGCGCTCAACAACACCACCACTGCCCAGGTCACTGCGATCAGCGACAGGAGCAGGGACTCAGCCACCGCGCCGTTGGAGCGTCGCACCCATGAGCGATAGCCCGCAGCAATGAGCGCGAGCCCCAACCCCACCACGGCCCAGCGCGGCGTGAGCCACGCGACGTTGTCGCGCCACACCGGCACCCACGGGGCGACCATGAAAAGCGCCGCAGCGGCAAAGAGCGGCCAAGCGACCACCCGCGCCGCCCAGAGTAGTTGCCCGTTGCGCGTCGGCGCTTCACGAAGCAGATGGGCAACCGCGATCGCGATGAACGGCAAAAAGGGGAGAAGGTACTGGGCGCGCTTGCCGGCGACGAACGAGAGGATGACAACACCGGGAAGCACTGCCGCAACGGCAAAACGGAGCGGAATCGTCATCCTGCGTAAGGGCACCGAGCGCGAAAAGGGCACCACCCACCCGAGCGGCCAGAGGAGCGCAAGCAGCACCGGCAGATACCACCACCACGGGGCGGCGTGGTCCGCCTCGGTGGCCAACCGCCCAAACCCCTGCGCGTCGAGCACCGCCCAGAGGGTTGCTTCCCCTTCGCGCCAAAAAACCGCTGCGAGCCACACGAGTGGAATCACCGAGCCAACCCCCCCCCAAGCAACTCCCCGCACCACTGCCCGCAACCGTTCCGCCCACGGGAGCGCGGTCGCCCACCACGGCACGAGAAGCACCATACCGACAAACGGAATCGCCGCGAGCGGCCCTTTCGTCAGCGCCCCCAAGCCGGCAGCAAGCGCCAATGTGACGCCGCCACGCCCGGTACGCACGAGCCGAACGAGCGCCACAGCCCCCAGCACGACCCAGAAGGTCAGCGGGACGTCGAAATAGAGCGCGGTCGACCATGCCGGCCACGCGATGAAGGCGCTCAACACCGCCGCAACCCACCCGGGATAAGCCGATTGCCCCTTTTCGCTGGAATCGGAGGGACTCTTAGAGGCAAAGGTGTTCCCCGATCCTGCCGCAAGATGGTCCAACTCGCGCTGTAGCCTTGCCACCCCCCAAAGCGTCCCCACGGCAAAGAGGAGAATGAGCAGCCGCGGCCACAGCTCATTGACCCCGAAGAGCAACCACCCCAGCCGTATGAGCCAAAAGAGAAGCGGCGGCTTTTGCGCGTACGGCTCGCCGTCCAGCGCCGGCATCAGCCAAAGCTCCCGCCAGTGCATCTCCCACGCCACCGCAAGGTAGCGGGTCTCATCGATCGGGAAGGGGTGACGCAAGAGGAGCGCAAGCCCTCCCCCGGCCAGCGTCAGCACAACGCTCCACACAAAGAGCGACACACGCCGCATCGTTCAATCCCCGTTTCGTTGAGAGGAGACCAAAGGGCGCAATCGTATCAGAACCCGCAACCCACCGCGGGGGGATTCTGCCAGCGTGACCCCGTCGCCCAAACGCGCCGCAAGGTTACGCACGATCGCCAATCCTAAGCCGACGCCATGGCCCCGCTCGCGACTCCGCTCCGCGTCGAGTCGAACAAAGGGGGCTAAGACGGCCTCGCGTGCGTCGGCAGGAATTCCCGGGCCGTCGTCATCGACAACAACCCGCCACCCCTCCGCTTCAGCCGTCACGGTGAGCCAGAGGTGACGACCGTGCGCGAGCGCGTTCATCTCCAGGTTGTCGAGGAGTCGCGCCAAAAGCGCATAATCGGTCACGAGCGGCGCGCTCGCGGGAAGATCGAGGAGCACTTCGCGTCGATCGGCAAACCGTTCGTGCAGCCATGCGGCAAGGTCTCTCTGTTCCGGTTTGAGCGAGGGCGTAAGGGAGTGGAGATAGGCATTCGCCTGCTCGGCCAAATGGGTCAATTCATCAAGGTCGCGTTCAATCCCCGCGCGTTCAGCTCCGTCGGGAAGCACCTCACAGCGAAGCCGCAGACGTGTGAGCGGCGTGCGCAAATCGTGGGCGATTCCGGCGATCATTACCGCCCGCTCCCGAACCAGCGCGTCGATCTGCCGCTGCAACCAGGCAACCGTCGCCGATGTGGCGTCATCGGCAGGCTGAGCGCGTGGGCTCTTCTGCTCGGCGGTGTCGAGCTGATGCAACGCAGCGATCATCGGCGCGATCGATCGCCACACCACCCAGTAGGCGAGCCCTCCGCTTCCGATGGCGATCACCACGAGCGCCAGCAGCGCCCACCCCCACTGCTCAATTCCGGCTGGCGGAGCCGGCAACGCCAAGATCGCTGACAGGAGCCGACCATCGGAGAGGAGCAGGGTCACCCCGCGCTGCTCCCCTTTTTCCCACGCCTCGATCTCGGTGACCCCACTCAATTCCACCGGCCACGGCGGGGCGAGTGGCACACTTTGGCTGTCCACCGGCGGCAATCCCTGCCAGATGAGCAGGGGCGGAAACGGGGTCGCCCCCTCATCGACCCAGCCGCGATTCAACGACAGCGCCACCGCTTGAGCGAGCGCGTTCGCCACCTCTGAGGCGATCTGGGTGCTTCGTTCCCGATCGATCATCACCGCCCACGCCCCCCATGCGGCAGAAACCAGCAGGACGATGAGAAGCGACAGAGTCGCCACCAGACGGCGATGGAGCCGCTGCCACGGCAACGGCCAGGTCGGGTTCATCGACTCACCTCGGGCACGACTTCGGCACTCAACACGTAGCCTTGCCCCCGGACGGCGCGAAGAAGGGGAACACCCCCGGTATCACGCCCCAATTTCGCCCGCAGACGGCTCACCGCCACGTCGATCGCCCGATCGAAAAACTCGGCGTCGCGCCCGCGGGTTGCCCGCATCAGATAGTCACGGTGAAGCACCTCCCCTGGGTGCTGGACAAAGAGCATGAGGAGGAGAAAGTCGCTGCCGGTGAGCGCTTTCACCACACCCCCCTCCCCCTCCAACACCCGCCGCGCGACGTCGAACCGCCAAGGGCCGATTCGCCAAGCGTGGGGAGTGAGTCCCACTGCTGAAGAGGCGCTCCCCTGCTCCCGGGTTCGCCGGAGTATCGCCCGCAGACGCGCCTCGAGCTCACGCGGGAGAAAGGGTTTGGTCAGGTAGTCGTCCGCCCCCATCTCCAGCCCGGCGATGCGATCAAAATCGTCGGCTCTGGCGGTGAGCATGAGGATCGGGAGATGCGCCGTACGCGTGTTGGCGCGAAGCCGGCGCATAATGGTCGGCCCATCCTCTTCCGGCAACATCCAGTCGAGCACCAGAATATCGGGCACACCCCCAGCCAACGCGCCGTCGAGTGCCGCCCCGTCGCGAAACGCTTGCGCAAGGAAACCGCGGCGGTTGAGATCGGCCACGAGCAGGCGCCTCAGCTCCGGATCATCGTCCACCACCCATACGGTCGGCAATCCCATCGCGTCCCCTCTCAAGAACTTCTTGCCAAGTGTACTGCTGCAGCCTTGATTTCCAGCGGCTGTTACTTTTTGTTACACACGGCGCACCACCGGAAATCATCCCGCTCAGGCGAAATGGTCTAATGGCGACTGTCGGGACTTGCCGACACTGACCTTTCCGTAACTTAAGGAGAAACAACCATGGCTCCATCTCTCACACGTCGACTGGCCTTAACCCTGATCGTCTCGGGTCTTCTTGCCGCATCGATGACCAGTTGGGCTCAACCCATGCGCGCCGAGCCTCCCGCACAGGGTCCCGGTATGATGCAGATGGGTCATCCGGAATCGCGCATGGCTCAAGATCCCGAAGCGTGGCGCGCGCGCATGGCCGAACGGCAAGATTCCAGGCTCAATCGCCTCGAAACCCTCTTGCAGCTGACTGATGCGCAAAAACCGGCTTGGCAGAAGTTTCGCACGGAATGGAAAGCGCTTCATGACGAGCGCTTCGCCACGATGAGCGCAAAACGGGAGGCGATCAAGGAGACCGATTCGGTCGTTGCGCGCCTGAAGCTGCGCGAAGAGCACCTTGCCCAGATGATCGAAGAGACCCGCAAGGAGCGGGCGCTGATCGAAGCGTTCTACGCTCAGCTCACCGAGGCACAGAAAAAAGTTTTCGACCGGGAGTTTTTGCCCAATCCCCGCGAACACCGTCGCCCGATGGAACGTCAGCCGATGCACCGCTAAAGAGCACCCTCACACAAAACAGGCGAAACGGAGAGCCGCTTGACCGAAAGGCAAGCGGCTTTTTTGCTGATGGGCGCTACCGGGCGCACCAAAAAAAAACGCCGCCGTGATTACGGCGGCGCACAATCCACACCAAAGGAGGAGGTGGAGGAGACACCCATGCACAGCGGAAAACCCGTTCCGTTGCGCTTAGGCATTACTATACTGAACTTCGGTCCAGAAAGCAAGCTTTTTTTGTGCATCGCACAATAATAATTCTTATTGATGATTAGTAAATCCTTATTTACCTGCCGAACGCCCGGTTGGGTACAATCGCGGGCGTGACGACTCCGACCACGAGGAGACCCCCTATGGAATGCACCGTGCGCTGGGTAACCGCCAAAACCTTCCTTGCCGAAACGGGATCGGGCCACACCGTCGTGATGGACGGCCCTGTTGACGCGGGCGGGCGCAACCTCGCCCCACGACCGATGGAGCTGCTGCTTGCCGGCACAGGGGGGTGCACCGCGTTTGACGTCGTCTCGATTCTGGAGAAGGGGCGGCAGAAGGTCACCGGCTGCACCGTCAAGCTTACTGCCGAACGGGCGGAAAGTGACCCCAAAGTCTTCACGCGGATCCGTTTTCACTACACCGTGACGGGGCACAACCTTGACCCCAACAAGGTGCAGCGGGCCATTGAGCTCTCGGCCGAAAAATATTGCTCAGCGTCGATCATGCTCGGTAAAACCGCGCAAATCGAACACACGTGGGAGATCGTGAACGAACCGTGATCAGCCGAGGATTGGTTCGATTGAGATCGGCAGCAGACGCTCGTGCGGAGCAGCGGGCGGGGTTGTTCCGCCACGCTCCCCGGGCCACAACAGCGCATAATCGGAGCGCGGCGGCGGGGGCGGCACAGGGAGAAAGCGCGCCAACTCCACCAGTGCCTGCTGGTAGACCGGACGCTTGAAGGGAATGACCCCTCCAAGTGGCACCCAGTAGTAGGCCCACCGCCAGGCATCAAATTCTGGATGACGGGTGGCGCGGAGACTCACCTGGAAGTCGCGTCCGACAAACCGCAGCAGAAACCAGAGCTGCTTCTGCCCGCGATAGAACTCCCGCCACTGCCGCTTCACCCAGCGACGCGGAACATCGTACTTGAGCCAATCGCGCGTGTGCCCGATGATTTCGACATGCTCGGGCTTGAGTCCAATCTCTTCATAGAGCTCGCGGTACATCGCCTCAATCGGGGTTTCACCCCGCTTGATTCCTCCTTGCGGAAACTGCCACGCGTGCTCACGGATCCGTTTTCCCCAGAAGACTTGATTGCGCGCATTGACTAAGACGATGCAGACGTTCGGGCGATAACCTTCCCGATCGAGCATCGCACATACCTCAATGTTTCGTTACGCGCTATTGTTCCACAGCCTGGAAGATTCGAGAATGGGTTGACAGCGACCACAGAAATTCGTACCATAACGGCTCTTCGCACGGCGCACCGCCAACACTGCATGGGTCGTTAGCTCAGCCGGTAGAGCAGCGGACTTTTAATCCGTTGGTCGCAGGTTCGAATCCTGCACGACCCACCACCGATCCCGCGAGCACTCGGACCGCACAGAACTTGAATTCAGGAATCTTGCCGTAGGGGTCTAACGCCTCGTTCGTAAGCAGATTCGCCGCTGCCTCGTGGTAGCAAAACGCCATAAAGACCGTCCCGCGCGGCACGCCAAGATTGGGCCGAGCAAACGCTGCCACTTCACCGCGCCGCGACTGCAGCGTGACCACCTCCCCGGCCGCGACGCCAAGCGCCGCTAGATCATCCGGGTGCATCTCGACCACCGGGTCGGGCTCGATCGCGTCCAACACCTCGGAGCGGCGGGTCATCGCGCCGGTATGCCAATGCTCGAGGAGCCTCCCCGTCGTGAGGACAAAAGGATAGTCGGCGTCGGGAAGTTCCGCAGCATGGGTAAAAGCCGCCGGCACAAACCGTCCGCGCCCGGTGGGCGTCGGAAAACCACTAGCAAAGAGCACCGCCTGACCTGGGTCGCCCTCCCCTTTGCAGGGATAGATCACCGACCCTTCCCGCTCCAGCCGCTCCCAGGTGATCCCGGCAATGCTCGGCATCACGCGCCGCATTTCGTCAAAGATCTCCTTTGGCTCCGAGTAATTCCAAGGAAGCCCGATGCGCTTGGCGATCTCTTGGATGATCCACCAGTCCTGGCGCGCCTCGCCGGGCGGCTCCAGCGCCTGACGGCCGAGCTGGACGCGGCGGTCGGTGTTGGTGAAGGTGCCACTCTTCTCCGGGAAGGCTGAGGCAGGAAGAATCACGTCGGCAAAGCCAGCCGTTTCAGTCGGGAAAATATCTTGCACCACCAAGTGGTCGAGCTGAGCGAGCGCTGAGCGGGTATGGGCAAGGTTCGGGTCAGACATCGCCGGGTTCTCCCCGACGATGTACATCCCCCGGATCTGCCCCGCTTGGATCGCGCGCATCACCTCAACCACCGTCAATCCCGGTTCGGGATCGAGCGGGACGCCCCAGAACGTCTCAAAGCGGGCGCGCACAGCGGGATCGGCCACCGATTGGTAGTTGGGGTAGAACATCGGGATCAACCCGACGTCCGACGCCCCCTGGACGTTGTTTTGCCCGCGCAGGGGATGGAGCCCGGTCCCCGGGCGGCTGATCTGCCCCGTCATCAACGCGAGCGCGATCAGACAGCGGGCGTTGTCGGTGCCGTGCACGTGTTGGGTAATCCCCATCCCCCAGAGGATGATCGACGCTTTGGCCGTGGCGTAGAGGCGAGCAACGGCGCGGATGGTCTCGGCGTCGACGCCACACACCGGCGCGACCCGTTCGGGGGGGTAATCCATGAGGTGGGCGCAGAGCCCGTCAAACCCTTCGGTATAGCGGTCGATGAATTCGCGGTCGTAGAGCCCCTCGGTGACGATCGTGTGCATCATGCCGTTCAGGAAGGCGACGTCGGTATCGGGGCGGAAGTGCACGGCGTAGGTCGCGAAACGGCTCATTTCAATCTGCAGGGGGTTCGCGACGATAAGCTTGGCGCCGCGGTGCACCGCGTTCTTGATCCAGGTTGCAGCCACCGGATGGTTGACGGTGGGGTTCGAACCAATCAGGAAGATCACCTCGGCCGCCATCACGTCGGCAACGGGGTTGGAGACCGCGCCGGAGCCGATCCCCTCAAGCAGCGCCGCGACCGACGAGGCGTGGCACAGGCGGGTGCAGTGGTCGACGTTGTTGCTGCCAAACCCCGTGCGCACCAGTTTCTGAAAGAGGTAGGCCTCCTCGTTGCTCCCTTTCGCTGAACCGAAACCAGCGAGCGCCTTAGGGCCGTGGGCGTCGCGGATACGTTTGAGCCCTTCGGCGGCGAAAGCGAGCGCCTCTTCCCAGCTCGCCTCGCGGAAGACCTTCGGCCAATCGGCGGGATCCAAAAGCTCTGTAGTTTTAGGGACCCCGCTTCGGCGGATCAACGGTCGGGTCAGGCGATCGGGGTGGTGCACGTAATCGAAACCGAACCGCCCTTTGACGCAGAGGCGACCATAGTTCGCTGGCCCGTCGCGCCCGGTGACCCAGCGGATCCGGTTCTCGGCGACGTGGAAAGTGAGCAGGCACCCGACGCCGCAATAGGGACAAACCGAATCGACGCGTTTCTCCTCCTGCACCCCCCCAACGACCCCCTTCGGCAGCAAAGCGCCCGTCGGACACGCGGCAACGCACTCGCCGCAACCGACGCAACTGCTCTCCCCCATCGGGTCGCCGAAGTCAAAGACGATCGTGGTGTTGCTGCCGCGCCGCGCCAAACCGATCACGTCGTTCACCTGCTCTTCGCGGCACGCGCGCACGCAGCGGGTGCACTGGATGCAGGCGTCGAGATGAACCGCCATCGCCGGATGGGAGAGGTCAGCGGGCGGCTGCTGTCGGCTGGGAAAGCGGGGTTGGCCCACCTGAAGCCTCTCCGCCCAGTAGTCGAGCTCTGAGTCGTCACGGTAAGGGGAGCGACCTTGGTCGGGCATATCGGCCAAAAGGAGCTCCACCACGAGCTTTTGCGCCGTGGCAGCGCGCGGGCTTTTCGCCTGGACCTTCATTCCCTCCTGGGGCGTGCGGCAACAGGAGGGGGCGAGCACCCGTTCGCCTTCGATTTCGACGACGCAGGAGCGGCAGTTGCCGGCAGGCCGATAGCCTGGCTTATAACAAAGATGCGGAATCTCGACGCCCGCGCGCTTCGCCGCCTCGAGGATCGTCTCCCCCTCGAAAGCGACGATCTCCCGCCCATCCAACGTGAAGGTGACGGTCTTCGCGGCAGCAGACTCTGAGCTTTTGGCGACCATGCTTTAGCCCTCCAATTCGTGCGGGAAGTAGGTGAAGACGCAGCGGATCGGATTGGGTGCCGCCTGCCCGAGGCCGCAGATCGACGCGTCGGCCATCACTTGGCAGAGGTCCAAGAGCCGCTCCCGATCCCACTCCCCGGCGGCAAGGAGCTGCGCCGCTTTCGCCGTCCCTACCCGACAGGGGGTACACTGGCCGCACGACTCAGCGGCGAAAAACTGCACCGCGTTCACCGCCAAATCTTTGGCCCGGTCGTGCTGGGAGAAGACGATGATCGCTGCCGAACCGATAAAGCAGCCGTAAGGGGTCAAGGTATCGAAATCGAGCGGCAGATCGCCGAGCTCCGCGGGCAAAATCCCCCCCGACGCGCCACCTGGAAAATAGCCGTAGAATTCGTGGCCCGGCAGCATGCCGCCGCAGTATTCCTCGATCAACTCGCGCACAGAGATCCCCGCCGGCGCGAGATAGACCCCCGGCTTTTGCACCCTGCCGGAAACCGAAAACGAGCGCAGCCCTTTGCGGCCCCGGCGGCCGAAGGAGGTAAACCACTGCGCCCCCTTCTCGACGATGTCGCGCACCCAGTACAACGTCTCCATGTTGTGCTCTAACGTCGGGCGACCAAAGAGCCCGACCTCGGCCACATACGGCGGACGCAAGCGGGGCATGCCGCGCTTCCCTTCAATCGACTCGATCATCGCCGACTCTTCGCCGCAGATATAAGCGCCCGCTCCCCGCCGCAGATGAATGGCCGGGAGCGACTCAGCCACCGGCGGGTGGGCCGCAAGCTTCGCGAGTTCAGTCTGCAGGATCTTGCGGCAGGCGGCGTATTCGTCGCGGAGATAGAGGTAAATCGCCTCGGCTTCGACCGCCCAGGCAGCGATCAGCGCCCCTTCGAGCACCCGATGGGGGTCCGACTCGAGGTAGTGGCGATCCTTGAACGTCCCCGGCTCCCCCTCGTCGATATTGACCGCGAGCAGACGCGGTTTGGGCTTGCTGCGCACGATCTCCCACTTGCGCCCAGCCGGGAAACCCGCCCCGCCGAGCCCGCGCAGGCCGGAGTCCTTGAGCGCGGCGATCACCTCGTCGCGCGTGCGGCGCCCAGAGAGGCAATCGGCGAGCAGTCGGTATCCCCCCAAGTTCTGGTAGGCCTCAAGCCCAAGATAATCGGGCACGGGGGCCTCGACCTCCCCGGCCGCGACCGCTTCACCGACCCGCTCGGGGGTTGCGCGATCGATCGGGTTTTGCCCCACGACCGCCACCGGCGCGTGCTGACAGCGGCCGACGCAAGGGGCGGGCACAACGCGCACCGCCCCACCGAGTTGCCGTTCGAGTGCCTCGAGAAGCGCTTTTCCCCCCGCCATCGCGCAGCTGAGCGATTGGCAGACGCGCACCGTCAGCTTGGGCGGCGGCGTCTCGCCCTCTTTGACCACGTCGAAGTGGTGGTAGAAGCTGGCGACTTCGAACACCTCAGCGGAGGAGAGCCTCATCTCGTGCGCGAGCGCCGCCAGGTGGCGAGCAGAGAGATGGCCGTAGGTATCCTGGAGCTTGTGGAGGTGTTCGAGCAGAAGATCGCGCCGCCGCGGCTCGTCGTGCAAAAGCGCCCGAACCTCCGCGAGCGCCTGGAGGTCGATCGGCCGTCCCCGCGCAATCTTCACGGGGCGTTGAGGATTCTCTCGCGTCATCATGACCTCCCTGGGTGGGTGTTTTCTTCCTGCAACGCCACCATGATACCGCTCATGCAACCGCTCCAGAAACCTCCCGGTGGGCACTTCATTCTGCAGGAAAATTCTGAGATAATGATTTTTGCTGATGCCATCTCAAGGAGTCCCTGATGATCCGCCGCTTTTTCGTCCTTCTCTTCGTGCTCATCCTTGCACCCTTTGCCCGCGCCGACCGCTCGTTCCTCGTCGATGCCGACTGGCTTGCCGAGCACCGCACAGACCCGAAGCTCGTGATCCTCGAGGTGCGCTACCACCCCCACCGCTATTTCACCGTCGGCCACATCCCCGGTGCGGTCCAAGTCCAGCGTTTCCGCGATCTGGGTAACAACGACGGCCGGTCGATCATGGAATTCCCTTCCCGCGAGGTGTTTCAGGAGACGCTGCGCCGCTGGGGCGTTGACGACGATTCGCTGCTCGTGCTGTACGACGACGCCCGCACCGCGCTCGCCGCCCGCCTCTACTTCCTCCTTGCGCTCTACGGCTACGACATGAGTCGGGTGAAGATTCTCGACGGCGGCACCAATGAGTGGACCGCGTTCAATGAGCTGACGCGCGAGGTAACACCCCCACGCCGGCGCGGCAACGTCACGTTGAAGGAGGCTAACCGCAACCTCTTCGTCGAATGGGCTGAGGTCTATGACGCTGTTGTTTCCCGCCGCGACCCGAACGTGATGTTGATCGACGCCCGCCCGCACGAGATGTACACCGGCAAAGTGATCCGCCACTCGGTGCAGGGGGGGCACATTCCCGGGGCGATCAACATTGTGAGTCTCGACGGCACCGACCCGATGAGCCAGAAGTGGCTACCGGAAGAGCAGCTCGCCGCACTCTACCGCAACGTCCCGAAAGAGAAGACGATCTACCTCTACTGCCACGATGGTTTTCGGATGAGTCTTGGGTGGCTGCAGCTGAAATCACTCGGCTACCGCGACGTCCGAGTCCTCAACGGCGGCTGGAGCGTCTGGGATAAAGCGATGACGCTGCCGGTGGTGGTGGGGGACGGTCCTTACGACGACGACTTCTCCCTGTAGGGGGTTTTCGGGTAGATCTCGATCCCCACCCGTTCGATGTGTTCGAGCAACGCCCGATTGTTGAGCGAAGAGACCGCTTTGACGTCAAAAAGATAGGGCAGCGGGAGCTCGTCGAGCGCCAGGGCGATACGCTGGACGGTCAGGTCGTCGAGGTCGCCGTCGAGCGCGAGGTCGATGTCGGAGTTGGGCCGGGCCGTCCCTTTCGCGCGCGAGCCAAAGAGACGCACCCGCGTCACCTGCGGCCAGCGACGGAGCACCGCGGCAATCTGCTCGAGCGCTCTGGGAGAGAGGCCAGTTTTGTCGATCACTCGATCGACTCGTTCATGAGCCATTCATGCAGCGCCTCCATTGCTGGGAGGTAACGCGATTGGATCGCTTCGAGTACTTGGCGAAAGGTGCTGAAATCGTAGGTATGGGCAAGCTGGTTGCGGTGCAACATCATGTCGATCCACACCTGGCCGTCTGCGATCAGTTTCGCAGCGAAAGCCTGTTTGATCACCTCCCGGGGCGTGACCGGCGCAATGGTGATGCCGCTCGCCTCGAGGTAGTCTTTCATCGTCTTCCACGCCAGTTCATAAGCGTACTCGAAGCGCTGGATGATCCCTTCCTGTTCCAGCGTGTTGTATTCGCTGAGCGGCCGGTCGTGTAACGCGCTCCGCAACAGGACAAACGCGCGGTCGAAGTTGTGAAAGCGTTGTCGCCAACGGGTATCGAGCGGGAAATCGTTCATCGCACTTTCTTGTCACTTCTACCAGCAGCCGCTTGGCCCTCTGGCGCCGGTCTCCTTGACGGTAAGCGGCGAGCAGGCGGCGTCGCGCGTCGCCTGCGTCCCTTGGGCGGTGGCTTGCAGGGTAAAGGTCGTATCAGTGGGGTTACTCGAGAAACTAAAGGTGTAGTGCCCGGCCAAGTCACTGCGGCAGGAGGTATTGGGAAGCGTCGCGCCGGTGTACTTCAGGTTGGTCGCGTAGTAGCGCTCCATGAACTGCGCGAGTTCCAGCAGGCACGCCTGCGCCGCGGCGCGGCGGGGCTTGACCACGTGGTTTTGGTAAACAGGGTAGGCAATTGCCGCAAGGATCGCGACAATCGCTACCGTCACCATCAATTCGATCAGGGAAAATCCGCGGTTGTGCAAAGCACTCTCCTTCCTGCCACTACTCGTTTCGGATCAATTCCCGCCATGAGATCCGCCCCGTGTCGACGGGGCTTTGCGGCGGCGTGATGGTGATTCCCGGCGCGCTGCCCACGGTATCCTCGGCCGTGGCGACCACTTGCCCTGTCCCCGGAATCTCCTGCACCTCGTAGGCTTTGCCGACCCCAATGACGATATTTTCCGCTTCAACCTGCTGGGTCTGCTTTTCTCCGCTCTCATAGTAACTGGTCGTAAAAACGCCCATCGGGAAGAGCCCGTCGCGCAGTCTATAGAGATAGAGCTTCGCGACTTCGCTACCGCACATCATCGCGCCGCCCGATACCGCCTCGGTCACGGGGGCGTAGACGATGTCGTTCACGGGCTTGACGCGCGCCGTAATGGTTGCGTTACTCGGCAGGGTCTGTATCTTGGTGAGGCTCGGCCCGTTGCTGGCGACCGAGGCATCGAAAGTCGCATTATCCCACTTTCCTGCGCCCGTTCGGTAAGAGACCCAACGGGGTGACCACCCAGCTGGGCACGCCCCTTCGCTCGCACGCAGTGTGAGGATATGGTCTTCGCCGCTAACTACGGCGTAGTAGAGGTCTGAGCCGCTCGTTGTGCTCATCAACGGAGGATGGGTAAGCGCCACCCACCTGGGGGACGAAACACCTGGGCGCGCTTCAGGCGGTGTCGTCGGATAGGAGTAGGTGTTACTCACCGTGGCGTTATTGTTATTGCTGCTCACGTCGATTTCAAAAAGGGCGCGGGTGCTGCTTGACGTTTTACCAGCCGCAAGCAGCCGCTGGCCAGTAGAACACGCTGCAGAGAGGTCGCTTGCCCGCTCCACCATCTCCAGGTTGGTGGTGATCGTTGCGCCGCTAAGCGTCGCGTTCTTGAGATTGACGTTTGTCCCGCTCCCTTGAGCAGTGAGCCAGTAGAGGGTGCTGTTTCCGGTGAGGCTATCGGGGGTGAGGACAAAGGCAACCGTCACCGACGACTTGTTGCTGTCGTTGTACCAGACAAGCGGCGCAGCAAATTCGGGGCTTGAGCTGTTGCTTCCGGTATCCGTCTCGTCCCGCTCAAAGAGGACAGCGTCGAGGTCGCCGTTTGCTTGCAGCCGCAACACGTAGTGGAGCTTCCCTTTGCGCCCGGTTCCGGCGACGATGTGCGTGCCGTTTTGTAACGTCACCACCTCAATCCCGCCATTCATCACCCCCTGCTGCCAGAAGGAGGAGTAGTTCTTGAGTTCGTCGAGGAACGAGAATGGCATCCACCCCCAGCGGAGGTTGCCGGTTGCTGCATCAAGCGCGTAGAGAAAGCCGTCATCAGCGGGAACGAGAACGATATACCCCGACGTGGTCTTGAGAATGCGCGGCTGCATCGACGGGTGGCTTGCGCGACCGATGTAAGAGCCGCTTGCCCGCCCGCCGAGGTAGGCACCGTTGTTGTAGTTCGGATCGATCGTGTAGTTCTTGATCGTCGCGGGTGTAGGATTCGAAGTATTAAAAAGCGAGGTGCTGAGGTTGTTGAAGCCTACCAACGAGCCGTTGGTGCTGTTTCTGCTGTAGAGGCGGTTTCGGCGATCTTGTGCGCCGTTTGCGCGCATCCGCTCGTTCGCGTCCCACAAGAGGGTGTCGGTAATGTCGCTGCCGTTCATCCGGTAGGCGAGCACCGTCGCTTTCTTGGTCGCTTCATCGTATTGCGGCACGACGGCGATCTGCGCGGCGAGGTCTTCCACTTTGCTCGGCACCGCAACCGCAGAACGGTAGGTGGGCCCGACGAGCTGCGAGAAGACGCTGGTGAAGGCCGTGAGGAGCGATGTCGCGTCGTTCGCGACGTAGGCCTGGTTCGTACCCCCCGCCTGCGCGATCGCGTGCGCTTGTGCGATGTCGCCAGGCGATGAGGAGAGGATCACGACAAAGGTCTTCACCCCCTCTTCGGCAAGAAGCCGCGCAGCGGCAGTTGCCGGGTCTTTTGCCGTTCCGTTCGGGTTGTAGTGGGCGTCCTCTTTGCCGTCGTAGAAGAGGAGGACGTAGTTGTTGCGGCAGCTTTTGTACGGGTCTTGGGCGCGGTAGGCGTGGTAGTAGGCCTTGGCAGAAAGGAGGCTATCGTAAATAGGACTTTGCCGGGTGTTCCAGCGGTCAAGTGATGCTGCAATCCCACGATTGTTGGCGATCGTCTTGGTCTGGGGGTCGTACTCGGTGCCGCCAGCGCTCATCTGCTCCTGACGCAAAAACCCCCGGATCACTGCCCGCTGGTCAACATAGCCTCGTGCCGGGTCAGGTAGGTCGAGAAATACGCCCATGTGCTTCTGGTAGGCGTTGGTCAGGAAATAGGGCGTGATCGCGTTTTTCTCCGCCTGGGTAAGCCCGATCGTATCGATCGTCGCCGGACCCGAGGGGTAACTCGCCTGGTATTCGCCGTCCCACTCACTCTCATTGCTGTAGGTGTAGGTCGTCGCCCCCGACCAGCCGGTGAGCTTGCCTGGAGTGATGCGGAGGTTGCTGGTACCGGCAAAGAAGTGGGGGACGTAGTTGAAGTAGGCGTTGGTGCCATCCGCTTTCCAAGAAGCGCGGAACTGGTTAGTGATTCGGCCATTTGCGGTCTTGACCTGTTTCGTCACGCCGTCGAAGCAGGGTGCGGGCCAAGACTCAGGAGGCATGTTGCCGTTTGCGTCAAAAAGAGGGTAATCGAGACTGACAAACTGGATGGTATTGGCGTTCCACTGGTTGGCGTAGGCGTCGGGAAAGAGGCGCTCGTCGTCACTGATGTAGAGCGCCTTAAATAGGTTATTCTGCGAGTCGTAGAAGGTAGAGCAGAGGCGGTGGGTGAGGCGTGGCTGGTTCCCCTCAAGGTCTCCCGTCGCACCAGATACGTTGGACGTCGACCGCAACCAGCTGCTTGCGTCCCAACTGGAGCGGGTGTTGGTCTGGTCGGCGATCTTTTGCAGCCGGTTGAAGACTGGCGACCAGGCGTCGTTGGTGGTCACATTCTTGTAGCGAAACGTTTTGGGGAGGTTGTGCTGGTTGCTCTGATAGGTGACACTGCTGTCATCGATCACCCCCTTGCCTTCATCGGCTGCGCCGCGCCCCAGGTAAGCCGAGCGCCCGCCGTTTGCAGGAACCCAGATCCGCCACCACTTGACATAGGAGAAATTTTTCGGGTCTCTTCCGTAAGCCTCTTTGTTGGGGTTGGTATCGTTGTAGATGCTGGGGTCTTTCGGCACCACTTCAGGCCAGGTGCTGTTAACCTTTGCCTTGATTGTCGCCAGTTCCAGCCCGAAAAGGGTGCGAAAAGTGGCAAAACCGAGGTTGATGTTGTCGGATAAGGGGCTATTGAGAATCGAGGTGAGCGCTTGCTTGGCGACCGCCAATTTCGAGTCGGATTGGTCTCCCCAGGCAGGGTTGGGAAAATCGGTGCCCGGCGTTGCCGAGCCGAGGTAGCCGTCGTCGTTGAAACGGGGATAAGAGGAGAGGGCAGGGTAGGTCTGGTCGTCGAGCTTGCGGTTCATCGAGAAGCTGTTGCCGAAGATGATCATCAGGTTCGGCGCGATCACCTGGGTTGTCTGCGCGTTCGCGTGGGGCATGAACGGCCCAAACTGGCTACCCAGGAATGCAGCGGCGGTGAATCCGGCAAGTAGGCGAGCACGAAATGTCCTCTTCATCCTGCTTCCCCTAACGGAGCTGGTAGATCGATTCGAGCCTCACTTCCGAAGCGCCGGGGCTCGAGGCGACGACGACAATGCGAAAGCGCTTGCAGGTTTGGAGCGTATCCTCTGTCTGTTGCCGCACGACACACGGGAAACCCCGCCCGCGTTGCCAATCAGGGGGGATCAACCCCTCAACAAAATAGCGCGCAGTGACGGTGTGACTCCCTTCCGATACTGAGTTAGCGTTTGCCCAGGCAGTAAAGCTGCTGTTGAACTCGCGACCAGTGCATTGGGATTGGGGGTCGAGTTGCCGACACAGTAATACACCCGAGACCATTTGGCAGCTGTCGTTGATCTCAGAGCAAGGGGCAAAAACGTTTTCAACCGAAGGATTTGCCGCTTGCACTGCTGCCTCAACCGCACGCAGCGCCGTCTCTGCCGCTTGAAAGGCGAGCGACCGGTCGTAGGTCGCCGCGGCCATCTTCTCTTCGAGCGTGACGTTCCTGAGCCCCGTCACCCCCAAGAGGGTGACCACAACGAGAAGCACCAAGGCGACGATGAGCGCGGCGCCGTTTTCACGCGTCGTTCTACTCATGGCAGTCGGTTCCGTAAGGCAATCACAGAGTACCACGGCCGGGCAATCTCCTGCTGGTTGGTGCCGACGCGCTCGGTCGTCGCGAAGGTCAACTCCACCCGCACCGCGACCACCTGGGACCAGTCTGTAATTTGGTCTGCCGTAACAACGTAGTTGCCGCTACTGTCGCGCCTGAGGTATTCAAGTTGCAGGTCGCGCACCCCCTCGACCAGTTCCTCAGGGGGATCCTGGTTAGTAAGCCAATAGAGCGACCGGCCAGCTGGGGTCGCGCAATCGGCGCGGCCGTTGCAGCCAATGTACCAGGCATGGGCGGTGAGCTTGCTGATTGAGCCGCCGCCCTGGAAGGAATAAGAGGTACCGTTGGCGGTGCATTGCACCGGCAAACCGAGACCTTTGGTGCAGTTGCCGGGAGAGACCGAACCGCCGGTATTGTGCACGATCGTCACGTTACTGCTGTTCGCGTTCGTGATCTGGAAGAGCGCCGCATGTTTGCCGTCGCACGCCATCACGATGTCGCCGTCGTTGAGTCCGTGTTGAGTCGTGTTCACTTTGAATTGTGCTGAAGCGGGGTTGTGGTCGGTGATCGTGACGCTGCCGCTCGTCGCGCGGTAGATGATGACGGCGTCGGTGTTTGCGGCGCGATTCCCGGCGCTTGTTCCGATCGAACGCGGGAAAGTGTTGTCATTAGCCTCGTACCCCCGGATTCCACTGCCCCACTGCGCCCACCAGTCCCTCGGATCGTTAGACAACCGATTGTTGAGCACATTCGCCACCTGAGAAACACCACCACACGGAATTCCCCCCGCTTCGCGGAGATCGCGCGCGAGCACCTCGAGTGCGTAACGGGCGTTTTCCTGAAGGCGCGCGAGTTGCTCATTGACCCGGTAGACCTCGCGGTTGGAAAGAAAGACGTTCACCGCAACCAGCGTCACGATGAGCCCTAAGGTGAGCGCCACCATCAGCTCGACAAGGGTGAGTCCGCGGGGGATGGGGTGAACGTGGCGTTTCATAGCTGAGAGGTGATTTCAATCGACTGGTTGGCTGCCCCTCCTGCACGGCTGTCGTCCCAGAAGATGCGCACGGTGCAGCGGGGAGGGTCATTGGCGTCGCAGTTGATCATCGCACAGGTGGCGTTGCCAAGGTTCTTTTCGTCTTTGAGACGGTCGAACCAGACGGCTAAGTCCCGACTTGCAAGGGTGTCACTTGCCGTTGGCGCCGAACAGGTGGGGTTCGAGGGTGAGCCGGTGTTGTAGTCACCCCTAGCGGCAGCATAGCGGTTGTTAGCATCGCGGTTCGCCCGCATCGCGTCCATGATGTAGTAGGCGAGCATCACCGCCTGGCTGCGCTGCGCGGCGCTATGGTTGAGTTTGAGCGTCTGCGTCTGCAGCCGCGCAATACCCAAGAGCCCCACCGCGAGCACGACCACCGCAATGAGCACTTCCAGCAAGCTGACGCCGCGTGTCGTCTTCATGATGTGAAACAGCTCGTTATATCGCCCGAATCGTTTTCAGGAATCCGGTTGCCGTTAGTGTCCTGCCCCAGGCGCGGCCGGAGGCGGGTGATCACGATCGCTTTGGCATCGACACGGTTATTTTGATAACAGAGGGCAAAGGTGCCGAAGTTGTTGGCGCTGCCGTCCGGACCATAGCGCAAGTAGTTGTCAAAGTTATTGTTCGGGCGCAAAGTAAAGCCCGCCGGAAGCGCGGGCCAGACGCGCAGGAGCGGTTCGGGAGTGGAACCCGTTGTTTGCCGCTTGTCGTCGCCATTGAGGTCGACAAAGGCGATCCAGCCGACTTCCCACTTGTTCCCACCCTCTAGGCAGGTGTTGCCGTCTTGCGATTTGCACACCACCACCGGTTGCCCGCGGCGGATCGCCTCGGTGCGCGCGAGGTTGAGCGCGGCGATGAACTCGTTGGCGTAGGTCGTGAGCCGATGGTTGCGGAGCGTGGTCTGGAAGCTCGGTACCGCAAGCGCGAGCACCACCGCGGCGACTGCCACAGTAACCATCAGTTCGACTAGGGTAAACCCCCGCGCACGGCCTCGATTCATGGAGAGAAGCGTACCTCAAAGGAAGTTTTGCTCCGCACTTTGTTTATACGCTGACGCGGGAGATTTTTCAAGTGCGTGCGCACCCTCAAAAGGACGCGCTTTGGGTCACCTGCCCTGCTCCTCAAAAACCGCGTCGAGCGTCGGGGCGTCGAGGATGCGGTCGAGCCACGACTCGAGCTCCTCAAGGGAGGCCGCCGAGATGCGTAGCTCGATTTCGGTAGGAATCGGCCCAAAGCGCTTGGAAAGGAGCCGGCGGAGGTTCGATGCGGTTTGGACTCGTTTCCACAGAAGCTCGCCTTGCTGGATTCCTTGCTCGATTCCTTCCTTAA